>DAOUSP010000154.1 GCA_030627155.1 Candidatus Aminicenantota bacterium | reverse complement strand
TTTCCGGTGTGTTCTGTTCGGATTGGATTTTTTTCAGGAGCAATTCATGCTCATTTAAGTGTGCTTCGTTTTTGATTATATTCTTTTTTAGTTGGCTGATTTTTTTATCAAGCTGGCTGATATTTTCTTGAAGCTTGATGCTCGCATCTTCGAAGTTTAGATTTTCATTTTCAAGTGAGGCGATTTTGTTTTTTGCAATTTCCCTTCTGCGTTGCGTTTCCTGGAGTTGAAGTCGGCAGTTTTTAATTTTTTCATCGATAATATTTATGTCTGATTGAAGCTCAAAGACACGTCTCTTTTTACTTTCATTAAGTTCCTGGACTTCTGTGTGGTCTATTTCTTCTTTCTTTGCTCGTTGGGACAATGAATTCTCATTATCTTTCAGAATATCCAATTCGTTTGAAATACTTTCAAGCTTTTTGTGTATGGCCTTTTTGTCTTCATCTAAAATAGCCAGTTCCTCTTTTAGAAGAAGAATATGTTTTTGAATACGGTTTACTTCTTCAAGAAGATAAGTGTTTTCTTTTTCTTTTGCAGCTATGGATTTTTCAATTCCGTTAACCTCGGAAATTTCTTCTCTAATTTTATCTTCGAGTCTTTTTTTGGATTCTGCCTCCTGTTGAATTCGGCAATTAAGAGGAGATAGCTTTCTATCTATTTCTTCGATATTGGCTTTTAGTTTTTTTATCTCTTGATGTAGAGTCAAGAGGCCTTCTTTCTTCTGGCCCAGCTTTAAAAGCCCTGAGGAAAGCAAAATATCTCCTTGCATGCTTATAAAGTTAAGGGAAGGGAAGCGAATCCAGAGCTCAACAGCAGATTTAATGTCTTTTACAATGGCAGCATCTTGAAGGTGAGAAAGCCAGTTTCTATCTTCAGAAATAGTGCGGACACGTGACTTTAAGAGTCCTAATACATTTGGTTCTGAATGTATGCCTGGTGCCTTTTCTTTCTTTTCTTGAGGAGTCGTAAGGAGGAGGTTTCCCTTGAGGTTTGTATCCATTGAATGTTTGAGGAATTCCTTTGCAGGGATAAGATTGGCAGTGGTTTCCTCTTTCCAAAAAGTGTCAATCAGGTGGGTGTGTTGGGCATCACTTTCGATTAAATCTACAAGAATACCTAAATTCCCAGGGATTTCTGGACTTTTGATTTCTCTTTCTTTTTCCTCTAATTTTTGTAAAGCATGGAAGTGATGCTGTGCCTTGTCTTTTTCTTGCTGGAGTTCATTTTTCTGGTTTTTTAACTTCTCAAGTAAAAGGTGGAACTTCTGGCATTCGTTCTTACAATTGTTGATTGATTTTTGTTTTTCTTTGAAGAAATCTTGCTCTTGCTTTAAGGAGTTGATAGTCTCCTGTTGTTTTTTCTGTGATTGTTGCAGAATGGAAAGTTCTTTTTGCATCTGGGTTTTTAGCCTGTTTTCTTGGGGGAGGAGAAGCTCTAATTCTTTTTCGAATCTCGCTTTTTCATTTTTTATTTCCGTAAGTGATGAAAGAATCTTCAGATATTCTTTTCGCAATGCCTCTATTGATTGCTTGTGTGATTCCAGTTTTTTGATAAACGATTTGCTTTCTTCTGTGGCCTTTTGCATAGCCTTTTGTTTCTGGTGTAATGTTTTTTCAAGGTCTTCGAGTTTTTGATTTAAATCTGAATCTTGGTGGTCAAGCGCTTTGAGTTCTTGCTGGAATTCTTTCTTGTTGAGTATTGCAGAGCTTTTTTTCTCTTCGAAAAAGTCTATACGCTTTGCATCCTTGTCCTTTTCTGCTTTTGCCTGTGATTGTTGTGATTTTAGGGAAAATATCTGGAGATGCTTTTCTTTTATAGATTTTTCAAGGGACCAAACTTCTGAGCGCTTTTCTGCAAGACTTTTTTCTTCTTTTTTCACTTGTGCCAGGAGCATTTTTTCTTTCTCAAAGTAGTTTTGGTACTTGCGAATGATTTCTGTTTGAATTTTTTCAAGCGCGTCGATTTTTTGCCTGAAAAGGAAAAGAGTTTGTTCACGAATTTTTTCACGCAGTTTTCTGTATTTTTGAGCAGCCAATGCCTGCCTTTTTAAAGAATTTATCCTTTTTTGGATTTCGACAATGATATCTTCCAATCGGGTAAGATTTTGTTCGCTGTTTTCAATCTTTAACTTGGCTTGTCTCTTTTTTTCCTTATAAAAAGCTGTACCTGCGGCTTCCTCAAGCAGAACTCTTTTTTCAATAGGTTTGGAGCTTAGAAACAGGCCAATGCTTCCTTGCTCGATGATGAAATAGTCCTTTTCACCAACAGATTTTTTCCATAGTGTATCCTGAATGTCTTTTAGACGGACTATTTTACTGTTAAGTCTGTACTCACTTTCTCCTGAACGGAAAACCCGGTGATTTATATTAAGCTCCTCATCTTCATGGCCAAGTGAGAGTGTTACATCAGCCATGCTCATGGGAGGATGGCTTGTATTTCCTGTGAATATGATATCATCATTTCTTTCTCCTCGAAGTGATTTAAGTCTTTTTCCTCCTAAGACCCAGAGGATTGCATCGACAATATTACTCTTCCCGGTGCCGTTAGGGCCGATGATAGCAGTTATTCCAGGATGGAAGACTATTTTTGTCCGGTTTTGGAAAGATTTAAATCCATGAATTTCTAACTTTTTTATAAACATTTTTTGGCGACTCGTAATCCTTGACAGTCCATAGTATTTTTATTAATTATAATCTGTACGTATCATAAAGGTACTATTTTAATTAATTTCAAATTAATTTCAATGAGCCAGTGTAGCTCAGTGGTAGAGCAACTGATTCGTAATCAGTAGGTCGGGGGTTCGAATCCCCCTGCTGGCTCTCTTTTTTTCATGATTTATTTTTTATAGCATATCTATTTGAAAGATTTCAGAGATTTCAAAAAAATTACCCTTTGATTCATCGTACAAGAGTGATTTAATAATATATATAATTTTGATATATAAACTGATAGAAAATGGGATCAAATTATCTAATAAAAAAATAATTAGGCAAAGGACCCAGTAAAATGGAATTAAAATATTATTGTATAAGACTTAAGGCCCTTCAAAAAATAATAGAAGCTATCCATAGTTCATTGGACCTTAATAAAGTGTTTAAGACAATCACAGAGGAGGGAATTGTTAAATGCCTGGAGTGCACAACTGTTTTTGTTGGGATTTTAGATAGGAAAAGAAATATATTTGAATTAAAAGGTGTTACAACGAAAAGGCCCATTCTCTCCATGATAAATAAAATATTGGGTTTTCCATTGCAAAAATTTTCCTTTCCGGCTGACCCTCGATTATGCGAAGCGATAAAAGCTGCTTTGGAAGGCAAGTTGCTGGTTGTTCATAGTTTTGAAGAAGCAATTTATCCATTAATCAGTAAGAAAGCTTGCTCAAGACTTCAAAAACTTGGAAATATGAAAACTTGCATGGTTGTTCCATTAAAAAAAGAAGATATGGTCTTCGGAGGTATATTTCTCACAAGTACTAAGAAAGAGATTTCTGAAGAAGATTTAAATATGATAAAAAGTTATGCCATTGCTGCTTCAAATGCAATTCAAAATGCGGAGTTACATCTTCAGACCAAACTTGCAAAAGAAGCCCTAAAAACAAGTGAAACCCAACTCCGCATGCTTATTGATACTGTTCCAGATATTATTTATTTTAAGGATCTTCAGGGGCGAAATATTATTGTGAATAAAGCATATGAGAATCTCGTGGGGCTAAAGAGGGAGAAAATCATTGGCAAAACAGATGAGGAAATACTCCCTTCAGATCTTGCGGAGTATTGCCGAAAAAGCGATGAAGAAGTAGTAAAAAAGCGCAAGCTCATTTTCCGTCGAGAAAAGTCAATAAATCATAAAGGGGGAAAAGTCTTCTTTGAATCTTATAAATACCCCTTATTTGATGAAAAAGGAATCCTTAAAGGATTAGTAGGAATTAGCCGGGATGTCACTTCGCGGAAAAGAACAGAGGAAAGTCTTCGGGT
>DAOUSP010000201.1 GCA_030627155.1 Candidatus Aminicenantota bacterium | reverse complement strand
ATAAGGACTTCATTTGGACCCACTTTTCGATACTGTTTTGCCGTAATCAAGACAATAATAGCAAGGATAATAAGAATAATGCCGATAAAAATCAATGTGGAAATGATTGTCATTATAACCTCCTTTAAATCAATCCTTTAATGCGAGAACAACCTTTTATGCTTTTGATGAATTATATATTATAATCGCAAGTTATGCCTTTTAAAAGCTTTTTTGTATAAAAAATAAATATCTTTTAGGGCTATATATCTCCTTTTTATTTGAGTTTTAATTTTGCACGGAAATATGAAATTGTTTTTTCAAGGCCTTTCTCTAAATCAATCTTTGGCTCCCACCCAAGGACCTTCCTTGCAAGAGAGATATCAGGGCATCGTCTTTTTGGGTCATCTGATGGCAAAGGCTTATGAATGATTTTAGATGGGCTTTTTGTGAACTTTATAATTTTTTGTGCTAATTCAAGGATAGGATATTCAACCGAGTTCCCAAGATTCAAGGGGCCGGTGAATTCTTTTGTTTTCATCATGGCAATCAGCCCATCAATTAAATCAGAGACATAGCAAAATGACCGCGTTTGACTTCCATCTCCATATACAGTCAAAGGATCTCCTTTTAGTGCCTGGATAATGAAGTTGCTTATCACACGGCCGTCATTCGTAGCCATTCTGGGGCCGTAGGTATTGAAAATACGTACGATTTTGGCATTGACTTTATTCTGCCTGTGGTAATCCATCATCAAAGTCTCTGCCACTCTTTTCCCCTCATCATAAGAACTTCTCTGCCCGATGGGGTTCACGTGGCCCCAGTAGCTTTCTGGCTGGGGATGGACCTCTGGGCTGCCATATACTTCTGATGAGGAGGCGAAAAGAATGGGTGCCTTTATCCTTTTAGCCAGGCCAAGCATATTTATCGTTCCTATGACATTTGTTTTTATAGTTTTTATTGAGTTGTACTGGTAGTGGATAGGAGAAGCCGGGCATGCGAGGTGGTAGATTTCATCCACTTCGACAAATAGGGGGTGGATTATGTCATGCCGTATCAACTCGAAATAAGGGTTTGTGAAGAGATGACGTATGTTGTCTTTATATCCAGAGAAAAAATTGTCTACGCATAGAACATCAGCGCCTGTTTGAAGAAGTAGTTCGCAAAGATGGCTCCCTAAAAAACCTGCTCCGCCTGTAATTAAAATACGGTTCATCTTAGCCCTTTCTTTTCAAATTAGACTCAAATCATGAGATTCATTTACAGGCAGTTCCTGTGTTATCCATAAGCCATAAATAAAAGACTTTTTTCCTTAAGAATATCTTTTTGTACTTGAATTAGCTCCTTAACGCCTTTTTCTGCTAATACTAAGAGCTCGTTGAAATCTTTTTTTACAAATGGAGACTTCTCAGCCGTGGCCTGTAGCTCCACGATCTGTCCGGAATCTGTTTCAATGACGTTCATGTCTATATCGGCTGTTGAATCTTCGCTGTAATCCAAATCGAGAAACATTTGACCGTTGACGATTCCAACGCTTACGCCGCTCACAAGATGTTTTAAAGGCATTTCGCTTACAAGTTCCTGGTCCATCATTTTTTTTAATGCAAGAGCTAAAGCGACACAACCAACAGTCACAGATGCAGTCCGTGTTCCTCCATCTGCCTGGAGAACGTCGCAATCTATGATGATAGTCCTTTCTCCTAATACTTCCAGGTTTGTCACGGCACGGAGAGACCTGCCTATGAGGCGCTGGATTTCATGGGTTCGTCCAGAAACACGCGCTTGATTCCGTTCGCGAATCGTACGCTTCTCAGTAGCCCTTGGCAGCATAGAATATTCTGCGGTTATCCAGCCCGTTCCTGTATTTTTTAGAAATTGAGGCACTTTTTCTTCTATGGTTGCTGTTGCAATAATCCTTGTTTTTCCCACATCAATAATAGCAGATCCATCAGCAAAGTCGATGTAATCTAAGGATATACTGACCGGCCTTAATTGGTCTGATGCTCGATTGCTTGCTCTTATTTTTTCTTTCTGCATGAATGAATCATTCCTTATTATTTTTAGGTCTTGTTTTCCACCTGTTATGAAACCAAAGCCAATAAACAGGGTTTTGTCTTATTTGTTCTTCTATAATATTAGTGCATTGCTGGGTAATTTTCAATATGTCTTCTTTATAGTCGCCTTTTAAGGGAATGTCTATGGGTTTTCCTATCCTTACGTAATATGGGTGAGGGCTGAGAGGATAACAGAAGATAGGGATTATAGGCGCACCGGTTCTCAGCGAGAACGTGGCTAAGCTGGGGGTTGTTGCTGCCTTTTTCCCGAAAAAATCGACAAACACAGCCTGACTTCGGAGGACATTTTGATCGATGATAATTGCTACCATTTCATTGGCTCTAAGCTTGCGAATGATTTGCCTGGTTGCATCTAACTTGTAAATCACCTGTGCTCCAAGTGTTCTTCTGATCTCAAGGAGTTTTTTCTCAAGATTCTTGTTATCGAGAGGCCGTGCCACGACATTCAATTTCCCTAATTTGCAAAGGAAAAATGAGGCAATTTCCCAGTTTCCGTAATGGGCGGAAAAGAGAAGAACGCCTTTTCCTTTTTTCAGGGCATCTTCCAGGTATTTTTTACCCTCTATGACTGCAAGGCCTTGTTTTTTTTGGTCGTTTGTAACACTGAATTTGATAAAGTATATCAAGAATTCGCCAAAATGTTGGAAGGATTTCCGGGAGATTTTTTTTAATTCAGGAAGCGGCTTCTCTTGACCGAATGCGATTTTAAGGTTGGATAAAGCAAGACTTCGGTGCTTTTTGTCAAAAACATAAAAAATACAGCCAATAATGCGGCCGGCCGCTAAGCATAAAAGGCGTGGGCATGCACGAGTGAAAAGTTTGATTGTGTGGAAAAGTAGAAGTTCTAATAAGTTTTTTAATTGCGTCATTTAAATATTATATTTTTTAAGAAAAGTGAGTATTTGTCTGTAAAAACAATCTTCTATTTTTAGGTCAATTTTTAAATAATATATTGGAATTTTTTCGAGCTCTTTTCTTCCTGAAAGTTTAATGGCATCTTTTTCGGTTGTTATTAATAAATCACATT
>DAOUSP010000115.1 GCA_030627155.1 Candidatus Aminicenantota bacterium | reverse complement strand
TACTTGCGCCGCAAGATAACTCTTGTCGATGGTAAAATTGCAAAAGACGAAATAATTGAACAGCAAGACATAAAAGGAGATAGTCAATGATTATCCCAAAACTGGCATTGAGAAATTTACTTGGTGCAGGCCTGAGAACCTGGCTTAATGTTGTGGTGTTATCATTCTCATTTGTTGCAATCATCTGGACCCAGGGCCTGTATAAGGGGATGGGTGACCAGGCAGTCCATTCGATGATAGATGTCGAATATGGGGGAGGACAGTATTGGCATGAAAAGTATGACCCTTATGACCCTCTATCTATCCAGGATGCTCACGGAATAGTGCCAGCTCCTTTAAAGAAAATGATTGATAATGGCCAGGCAACGCCTGTTTTAATCACTCAGGGGGTGATTTATCCAAGCGGCCGATTTCAGTCTGTTTTGCTTAAAGGCATTGACCCGTCTCAAACGATAATCTCTCTTCCTTCGGGTTTTCTTGATTTTGAAGGGGAAGAGCTGCCAGCTTTAATAGGAAGCAGAATGGCTAAAAGCACAGGACTAAAGGTAGGAGACACGGTGACTCTCAGGTGGCGGGATGCCTTTGGAACATTCGATGCCATGGATATCTTGATTGTGCAGGTGATGAGCACCACAGTTCAGTCGGTAGATGAGGGTCAACTATGGATACCATTAAAGAAAATGCAGGAATTAACCCGGATGGAGGATGAGACTACTCTGATAATAGTAAGTAAAGATGCAGTTAATCCTCCAGCAGACGTACGAGGCTGGGAATTTAAAAGCCTGGATGTCCTTCTGAAAAACATCCGCGAGCTTGTTGAGGTCAAAACAGCAGGTGCATCTATCATGTATGTTATTTTGCTTCTGCTTGCAATGCTTGGGATCTTTGACACACAGGTTCTTTCTATTTTCAGGCGAAGGAAAGAAATAGGGACACTGATGGCTATGGGTCTTACCCGGGCAAGAATAATTGGGCTTTTTACATTAGAAGGGGCAATGCATTCAGTCCTTGCTGCGATTGTTGCGGCTGTTTACGGAATTCCGCTTCTCATATATTTTGCAAAGGAGGGCTGGGCAATGCCACAAGCTATAGATAGCTATGGATTCGCTATCGGAGAAAAGCTTTTTCCAACATACAGTGCGGGATTAGTGATAGGAACAACTCTTCTGGTGCTTCTCGTAACAACCATTGTAAGCTTTTTACCCACAAGAAAGATTGCCAAACTAAAGCCAACCGATGCTTTGAGAGGAAAATTATCATGATCAAGTTTTTATTTAAAGGCCTTGTCCGTGACCGTTCCAGGAGCCTGTTTCCTGTGCTGACAGTCATGTTTGGTGTCATGCTTACAGTATGGCTTTATAGCTGGATAAAAGGTGCTGAAAACACTTTTATAGAATCAAGCGCCAAGTTTAGTACTGGACATGTTAAAATCATGTCCCGCGCTTATGCAGAAAATGCAAGCCAGATTCCGAATGACCTGGCGTTAATAGGTATAGAAGAACTCTTGAAAAATTTAAAAAAAAAAGATTTTCCAGAGTTCATCTGGACACCACGCATTCGTTTCGCAGGGTTAATAGATGTCCCTGATGAATATGGAGAGACAATGGCACAGGGACCCGTTGCAGGCCTGGCTGTTGACCTTTTTTCGCCAAGAAGTCCAGAAAAGGAAATAATCAATCTGGAAAAATCTATTATACGGGGACGACTGCCAGAAAAACCAGGAGAAATTCTTATAAGCGATGAATTTGCACAGAAATTGAATCTTGAGCCAGGCGAAACAGCCACTCTGATAAGTTCTACAATGTACGGGAGCATGGCTGTAAAGAATTTCTATGTGGCAGGCACTGTCCGCTTTGGAATAGCAGCAATGGACCGTGGCACAATAGTCGCAGATATATCGGATATACAAAACGCATTGGATATGGAAGATGCCGCAGGTGAAATCCTTGGGTTTTTTAAAGACTTTATGTATCGTAATAAAAAAGCTGATGAGATCAAAGCCGCCTTCAATTTGCGTTATTCAGACGAAGAAGATGAATTCTCGCCTGTGATGGATACTCTTTATAACCAGAATGGGCTTGCAGACATTCTGGCTATGACCGAAGTTTTTTCAGGTGTCGTAGTAGGAATTTTTATTGTTGCCATGTCCATTGTCCTGTGGAATGCCGGCTTGATGGGAAACATCAGGCGTTATGGAGAAATAGGCGTCCGTCTGGCTATGGGAGAGGATAAAGGACACATTTACAGGTCGATAATCGCCGAGTCCCTGATAATTGGTTGTATCGGGTCGTTTCTGGGAACTGCACTGGGATTAGCAATATCTTATTATCTTCAGGTAAAAGGGATAAACGTTGGGTCTTTAATGAAAGATGCGTCCTTCATGTTTGGTGAAGTCATGCGTGCAAAGATAACGCCTGTGAGTTTTATAATAGGTTTTTTCCCTGGAATTCTGGCTACTCTTTTAGGGGCATCGATTTCTGGTATTGGCATCTATAAGCGCAAGACATCTCAGTTGATAAGGGAGTTAGAAGCATGAAACGAAGATTCTTTTTAAACTTCTGTTTTATAGGAATTGCAGTTATAGGAATAGCGGTTATAGGAAGGGCCGAAGTCCCCTCTGGGGACTGGATTCTAAAGCAGGTGGATGAAAATATCGGCTCTGACAATAAAATCGCAGTGACACAGATGATAATCCATGGACGAAGGGGGAGCAGGGCTATAAAATCGAAATCATGGATACAAGGAATTGATAAATCTTTTACAGAATATCTGGCTCCTCCACGTGAGCAGGGCACCAAAATGTTGAAGCTTGGAGACCAGCTATGGATGTATACGCCTTCGACTGACCGTACAATCAAGATATCTGGGCACATGCTAAGGCAGTCAGTGATGGGCTCAGACTTGTCATATGAGGACATGATGGAAGACCCGCAGCTTCATAAGATTTATGATGCAGAAGTCATTGCTGAAGAGACATATCTTGACCGGCCGTGCTGGATCCTTGAACTTACTTCAAGTGAAATCGAAGTAGCTTATTACACAAGGAAAGTCTGGGTGGACAGGGAAAGGTTCGTCATCCTGAGAGAAGAACGTTATGCCAGAGGCGGAAAGCTCCTTAAGACGACCGAGGTTAAAGAAACAGTCAGGATTCAGAACCGCTGGGTTCCAAAAAAGATTGTATTTAAAGATGTGTTGAAAAGCGGTAAGGGAACTGAATTCCTCATGGAATCGATTGAATTTAATGCCAATATACCTTCATATATATTTTCGAAGGCGGCCCTTCGGAAATAACTTCAAACACCTGATTCTATGCAGCTTCGGATGGTAAATGAGCCTAAAATTTAAAAAGTAATATTAAAAGTTGCTCCCTCAGCAGTGTTTTCAATGTTAATTGAACCCTTAAGCTGGGCTACTAAGTCATTTACAAGTTGTAAACCTAAAGTTTTGGATTTATTTAAATTAAAAATACTTTCTGGGAGCCCGGTTCCTGTGTCTTTTACTGTTAAAACATAATTCCCTTTTTTACTTTTATTCATTTTTACTGTGATATAGCCGGACATATCTCCAGGGAAGGCATGTTTGAGCGAATTAGATACCAATTCATTGATTATTAAACCACAAGGTATCCCTTTATTTATGTCAAGGTGGACATCTCTGACATCTAAATTCAACCTAATTTTTGATTTATTTACATCATAAACAAAGAATAAATGAGTTGTCAGATCGTTTATGTATTCAGAAAAATCAATTCTCATTAAATTTTTTTGCCGATAAAGCTTGTCATGAATTAAAGCAATAGACTTGATACGAGTCATGACCTCTTTATACAATTCTTGCAGTCTTTTACTCTTGATGCCTCCAAACTGAAGCCGCAGAAGGCTTAGTATAACCTGCATATTGTTTTTGACTCTGTGATGGATTTCCTGCAACATTACTTCTTTTTCTTTAAGTGAGGCCCTGATCTTCTGTTCCGCCCTCTTTTGTTCAGTAATATCTTCGGAAGAGATGATCGCCCCTTCAGGAAAAGGAGCTATAGTAATATTTAGAAATTTATTCCCAATTTTTTGATCATATAGTCTATTCGTTTTCCCTGATTGAATGCACTTCAGTAATTCTTTATGTAAAATCCTCTCTTCTTTTTTACCCATATTTTTATACAGCATATTACCAATTATAGGTAATTTTTGCTTTGATTTTTGCCTTGCCTTGTTTGATCTTATTACCTTGCCTTCTCGGTCAACGACTGTTGTCTCAATAGGATTGTATTCAAATAAAGCAAAATTAAAGGCTTCTTTGACTTTTAGCTTTTCTTCCGAAAGCTTATAATCAGTGATATTGCGTACTATGGTAAGAGTAGCAGGCTTATTGTTAAATGTAATGATATCTGCATTGCAATCAAGGAATGTTTTACGGCCATTTTTTTGTATTATAGTTACTTCATATCTGGAAGGAACCTTTTTACCGGCTAGGCGCTTTGTATAGGCATTAAGCACACTTGAAGCATCACTATGGTCGATATAATTAATAAAAGGAGTATCAATTAATTCTTCTATAGAATGACCTGATAATTTAGCCGCGCTATAATTGACGAATTTTATCACTCCATCCTGGACGATAATTATCCCATCACTTACTTTTTCAATATATTCCCACCACTTGTCTCGCAGTTCGGGAAAATGTTTAGTGAGTAAAGATTTTGTTTTTCCCGAACCTTCTATGAAATTTTTCCTATTTTTTTTAACTTTCATAATAAAATAACACCTATACCATAAAAATTTGGTTTGTCATGCTTCTCTAATTCGTATAGTCAAATCATAAATTACATTATCAAATTTATTAAATCAATCAATCACCCCAAAAGGTGATATTAGGGGGTGAGTTTTATGGAAAAAGCGCGCCTGGCAGGACTCGAACCTGCGACACAGGGATTAGG
>DAOUSP010000006.1 GCA_030627155.1 Candidatus Aminicenantota bacterium | reverse complement strand
CCATCCCCTTAAATTCATCCGATCATTACTCCTTAACAAAGTACTTCTATATTATAGGTACTCATTATTGTGATGAGCCAGTAAAAATTAAGCTAATTCCTCAAGTAATCCTGTCAGGAATTTCCAGAAATTTTCTACTGAACCAATATGGACTCTCTCCTCAGGTGAATGTGGGTGCTCGATCGTGGGGCCAAAGGATATCATATCCATTCCAGGAAATTTTTCTCCAATTATACCGCATTCAAGGCCTGCATGGACTGCGCCAACTTCTGGCTCTTTTTGAAAAATTTTCAAATAAACATCTTTGAGTGTTTTTAAAAGAGGAGATTGAAGATTGGGTGTCCAGCCAGGGTATCCATCCTGCAGAATAATTTTAGCTCCAACAGTTTCGCAAGTGGCAACAATAATATTTCTTATGGCATCAAGAGATGAGGCAACAGAACTGCGCGAGCTGCAGATTATTTGCACATGATCAAGGTGCGTATTCACAATGGCGAGATTTGTGGATGTTTCCACAAGTCCTTCTATTTCAGGATGCATGGAAATCACTCCATGTGGGAGAATCGAAAGAAAATTAATCAGAGTCTTTTGAGCCTCGTCTGATAGAGGAGGCTTATCAATTTCGGCAGGCAAAAGAGAAAAAGCTATGTCTTTCTCAACAGCTTTATATTCGAATTGAATCCTATCAAAAGATTTATCGAAATATTGTTTGATTGCTTCTTTTTTTGAGGAATCGATAACAAAGTCAGCCCAGGCTTCCCTTGGAATGGCGTTCCGTTTATTTCCTCCATCGAAGCTTACAAACCCGAAAGGAACAGTTTTCATGGCTTCCAGGAGCATACGAGCAAGCAGTTTAATAGCGTTTCCGCGTCCCTGATTGATATCAAGTCCAGAATGACCTCCACGTAGGCCATAGAGTTTGAGGCGGTAAATATCTCCTTTTATGTTTTCGGCTCTTTGGATAGGAAGTGTGATTTCTGAATCAGCTCCTCCAGCGCATCCGATAGTAAATGTGCCTTCTTCTTCGCTGTCAAGATTAAGAAGCTTTTTACCCTTTAAAAAGCTCTCTTCTATTTGAGTTGCCCCTGTCAGTCCTGTTTCCTCATCCACAGTGAAGAGAAATTCGAGTGGGCCATGAACTAATGAATTATCTTCCATGATAGCCAATGAAGCAGCAACTCCAATACAATTATCAGAGCCCAAAGTGGTTCCCTTTGCTTGGACCCATTCTCCTTTTATTTCTGCTTGAATAGGGTCTTTTGAAAAATCATGTTCTACGTCTGAATTTTTCTCACATACCATATCTATATGGCCCTGAAGAATTACTCCATCAGCATTTTCATGTCCTGTAGAGGCATTTTTCGCAACAAGAACATTTCCTACTCGATCTCTTTTCCATTCAAGACCAAGGTCTTTTGCCACTGAAACGATGTATTCACCAATGACTTTTTCATTTCCAGAGCAATGCGGGATTTCTAAGGTTTTTGCAAAATGCTTCCATAGTTTTGTTGGCTTAAGTCCTTCAAAAACGTTTGACATATTATTCACTCCCTTACAAATTAACAAATTTTTGAGAAATTTTAAGACAAAATAATGACATAAAACAATAAGAGATGCAAGAAAAAGAAGGAAAAGATGCTTACTTCACATGATTGACATTTGACAGGTATGATTTGATTTCTTTAAAATACTTTCAACTGCAAATGAAGAATGTATTATCAGAGACATTTAAACAAAGATTTAATCATTTTCCTGAAGTTTCCTCTACTGCACCTGGAAGAATAAATATTATTGGTGAGCACACAGATTACAATAAGGGGTATGTACTTCCAGCAGCAATTCATTTAAAGAATAATTGCCTTCTTTCACGCAGGGATGATGGCCATGTGTTGCTTTGGGCTAAAAATTTTCAGGAAAAGGGTTCTTTTATGACTCAGAATATTTCACCGCCAAAAAAAAAGAGCTGGGTGGATTATATAAAAGGTATTTATTGGTGCCTCGAGCAAGAAGGCGTGCATGTTCCTGGCTTGAATTGTCTAATATACGGAAATATTCCCATTGAATCTGGATTGAGCTCTTCGGCAGCTTTAGAAGCAAGTGTATTAAATGGAATGAATACTTTGTTCGATTTAGGCTTTTCTAAAGTCCAAATGGCAAAACTGGCCCAGAGAGCAGAAAGTAATTTTGTGGGAGTACAATGCGGTCTCATGGACCAATTTGTATCTTTCTGTGCTCGAAATAATAGCGCATTGTTCCTGGATTGTGAAACTCTTCAATTTCATCATGTGCCACTTAGATTATCCAAGAAAGGATTGAGCATTCTTGTTTATGAGACTGGTGTGCGCAGGGAATTGGCTTTCTCCGAATATAATAAAAGGCGACAGGAATCAGAAATAGCTCTTCGGTATTTACAAAAATTTCTCATAAAAAGTTATAAAGAAGCCACCCCAGAAATTCTTAAGGTGCATCGAAAGGATATGGAAGAGAGTCTCTATAAGAGAGCGAGGCATGTGATTACAGAGAATGAAAGAGTTCTGAAAGCATTTCAAGCTTTAAAAATTGATGATTTCGATACACTTGGTGACCTTCTGTTTCAATCCCATCGAAGTCTTAGGGATGATTATGCTGTTTCCTGCCCAGAGCTTGACCTTCTATATGAATTTGGAATGAATTTTCCCGGGTGTTTAGGGGCAAGACTTACTGGAGCCGGTTTTGGAGGTTCAGGAATTGCAATTATAAGAAAAGAAGTAATGAAACGTTTTTCAGAGGAAATTATTCAAGAAACTAAAAACAAAAAACTACCAATACCAAAAGTATATCAAGTGAGGGCAGGAGAGGGAGCAAGATCCTTAAAATTAAAAGGAAAGATAGAAAATCTCTCGTAGGCCTTGTAAGATAAAGAAAAGCAAATGTTAAAAAACACTAAAAAGGTGATTCTGGCGGGGATTGTTGGCTTATTCTTATTTAGCTTATATCCTGTGGGCTTGCTGGCTTCAGATAAAGTTGTTATTATTACCACAGTTTTTCCTTTAAAAGAGTTTGCAGAAGGGGTTTGTGGCAAAAGAGCTGAAGTTCAACTGCTTATTTCTCCTGGTGTAGAGGTACATACCTGGAAACCAAAGCCGAGTGACATTGTCAGACTTTCCTCTTGTGACCTTATTATCTACATCGGAGCAAATCTTGAGCCATGGATATATGATATTCTACACAGCATAAAGAATCCTAATCTCAAAGTTATAGAGGCCAGCCATGGTTTATCCTTATTAAAAGAAGAAGGAGAGGAATCTACCCATAGCCATAAGAAAAACAGGAATATTGACCCACATATCTGGCTGGATTTTGTTTATGACCAGATAATTGTCGATAAAATAGCAACTGTTCTGGCTGAAATCGATCCGCAAGGTGCTTCTTTTTATGCCAAGAATGCAATTTCATATAATAAAAAACTCCAGAGATTAGATAATCTATATAGAGAAAAGCTTAAAGACTGTATTCATAGAACATTTATACTTGGAGGACATTCCGCTTTTGGGTATTTAGCTAAAAGATACGGATTAAAACAAGTTTCACTTTATGGTTTAAATCCAGATGCAAAGCCAACCCCAAAGCAGCTTATTAAAGTTGTGGAATTAGCAAAAAAACATGAAATCAATGTCATCTATTTCGAAGAATATGTTAGCGATAACTTTGCTCAAATTATTTCGAAAGAAATCAATGCAAGAACATTGGTTTTAAATCCAGGAGCAAATTTGAAACAAAGAGAAATAGATAAAGGAATTAGTTTTTTTGATATAATGGAAAAGAATCTGGAGAACTTAAGGATTGGCCTTATCTGTAAGTAAGCATGAACAATTGATTGACATCGAAAACATTTCTTTTAGCTACGGAAATACTAAGGTTTTAGTCGATGTTAAATTTAGTATCTCCTCTGGTGATTTTTTAGCAATCATCGGGCCTAATGGTTCCGGAAAAACGACTTTGATAAGGATTATGCTGGGATTATTGAAACCTTCTCATGGAAAAATATGTATAATGGGAAAACCTGTTGGGGAGTTTAGGGATTGGCATAAAATAGGCTATGTCCCCCAAAAAGCCACTCATATTGATACTCTTTTTCCTGTATCTGTCAAGGAAGTTGTTGAAATGGGGCTTGTTTCAAGCAAAGTATTTCCAAAGATTAAAAAGAGGGATGAGGAACAGTTAATAAAGAGAGCACTAAAATATGTCGGGATGCAAGGATACATAAATCAACGAATAGGAAATCTGTCAGGAGGGCAGCAGCAACGCATTTTTATTGCAAGAGCTATTGTCAATCATCCACACATCCTTTTTCTTGATGAGCCGACAACAGGCGTGGATGCTGAAATGCAGGAATGTTTTTATGATATGCTTAACGATTTGAACAAAAAAGAGGGAATCACAATTGTTTTGATTACCCATGATATAGGTATTTTAAACAAACATGTTTCTCAGGTGGCTTGCCTTAACCAGAGGCTTGTTTACCATGGAACCCATAAGGAATTTTGCAGTTCTGGTGTATTTAAAGAGATGTTAGCTGACGGCCACCATGTGATTACTCATAAACACTGAGGACAATTAAATTATTAATTTAATTGAAGCATTTTTTAGCTACGGATTTCTTCAGAGGGCTATTGTAGCTGGAATATTTGTGGCAATAGCCTGTGCTTTGTTAGGAGTTTTCCTGATTCTAAGGCGTGATGCCATGATTGGGCATGGTCTTGCGCATGTTACGTTTGCAGGCGTTGCCCTCGGCCTTTTATTGCATGTTTTGCCTTTAATTACAGCGTTAGCTGTAGCTGTGCTTACGGCTTTAATGATAGTCAAGCTCAAAGAAAAAGCAGGGATTTATGGTGATACTGCGATTGCGATTTTCAGCAGCGTTGGATTCGCACTTGGAATATTAATAATTAGCCTTGCTAAGGGCTTTAATGTAGACCTATTTGGGTATCTTTTTGGGGACATATTAGCAATATCAGTTTCAGAAGTTTGGCTTTCAATTACTCTTGCTGTAGTTATTTTTATAATTATTATTGTTAATTATCATAAGTTTTTATTCATGACATTCGATCGTGAAACAGCAAAAGCTTCTGGAGTAAAAGTCGAGCGGCTCGATATTCTTTTAACTATACTGACAGCTATAACAGTTGTTCTTGGAATGAAGGTTGTTGGCATTCTTTTAGTATCAGCTTTAATTGTTATTCCATCAGCATCTGGCCTTCAGATTGCTTCCAATTTTAAATATGCAACAATTGTATCTGCGATTATTGCTGTTAGTTCTGTGGTTTTAGGACTTTTTGCTTCTGTATATTTTGATTTTCCTGCCTCAGGGTCGATTGTTATGATTTCTTTTATACTGTTCCTGTTGATTTTTACTGTAAAACAGTTGAGAAAGTAAAAATAGGTTTTTATAACAATATGGAAGTAAATCTTTAAAATTTAATTTCTTGTTCCACAATTTCGGTTATCTCATTACTTAGTTTGATGCCACTCGTTTTCAGTCGTATGGCTTTACTTTTTACTTCTGACTTAAACGCATGATCCTTAATGTTTGGAAGATTTATTGTAACGTTGTAATAAGCTCCATTAAGAGCTGCCATTGCAGTCAGCCCCGCAACTCCCGCATCACTTATGGAATTTTTGTTTCCATTTAATGCAACCTTTTTAGCCAGTTTCAATGCCTCAAGACTTTTTTCCATGACATCATACGGAACAAGAGTGGCTTCCTTTGTGGCAAATTCTATGGCTTCCTCACGCTCTTTTTTTTGTTCATCTGTTTTTTTGGGAAGGCGAAAAGCGTCCATGACTCTGTTGAAAGCTGAAGTGTCAAGGTCAACGTATTTTAGAAACTCGTCTTTCAGATGCTGAGCTTCTACAGCGAGTTTTTTAACAGTATTCTGAACCTTTTCATATCCTTTTTTCCCAATAGTAAGGTTTGATACCATGGATGAAAGAGATGCAGAAAGGGCACCGCATAAAGCAGCCGTGCTTCCTCCTCCAGGGGCAGGAGAATCAATCGAGAGTTCATTTGCAAACTCTCTGAGATTTAATTTAACGAGTGAATGCTCGGTTTCTTCGAATTGATATTCTATAATCTTTTTTTTAGGGTCAAAAGGAGAAACATCTTCTAATCCTAAAGAACGCACAGCAATCTTTATTAGTTCTTCTTCCGGAACTCCTGGGCTTTTTCCATGTTTTTCCAAATAATATCTTCCTGCCATCAAAATCGCTTCCTTGGGAATTAAGCCGACTAACTCGCTTCCTGTTACTCGCAGGCCAATTTTTTCAGCTTCTTTGATAGCCTCGTCAAAAACAAGATGGGGTGGAGAAATTTTATAATTATTGAAGTTTATTGAAATTTGAGCGATTGCATAATCTTCAATATACCATCCTACTGCCTTAACTGCTTTGAATTTACCAGGGATATTGATTGTTTTTCCATTTTCATCTCTTATGATTTTCCCCTGCTTATCTCTTTTGGCATACCCCCTTTCTCTTAACTTCAAGGCAATCTGGTGTGCTAAATTTCGGTCTTTAGTGTTTAGGTTTATGTTGTAGGCGATGAGAAATTCCCTTGCACCGATTACAGTTGCTCCTGCTTGTGGATTAAACACTGGATCTCCATAATCAGGTGCCCAATTTGGGTCTTTCAATTTTTCTGGAAGGCCTTCGTACTCTCCTATGCGAATATTGGAGAGATTTTTCCTTTCGGGTCTTTGGGCGGCTTCTTCATACAAGTAAACAGGAATTTTAAGTTCTTCAGCGACTTTTTTTCCCAATTCATGTGCAAGCTGTACACAATCTTCCATTGTGACGCCAGCAATCGGGACAAAAGGACATACATCAGTAGCCCCAATACGGCTGTGAGCACCCTTATGCTGTTTCATGTCTATGACTTCAGCTGCTTTTCGAATGGCCTTGAACGCTGCTTCTTTAACTCCTTCAGGAGGCCCAATAAAAGTAACAACAGTCCTATTAGTTGATTCCCCAGGGTCGACATCTAACAGCTTAACCTCGGAGGTGCATTCGATTTCCCTTGTGATAGATTTTATCTTTTCTAAGTCACGGCCCTCACTAAAATTAGGAACACATTCCACGAGTTTCATTTTTTTTCTCCTTTCGAAATCGAGTATTGTAATATCCCGTTAGTATCATAGACTTCTATGTCAAAATCTTTGAGATTTTGAGCGATGATATTTTTATCTCCCACAACTATGATTGCAGGAAAAAGAAGTGAAGAATTTTTTATTATTTCAAAGACTTTTTGTGGGGTAATAATCATAATGTTTTCATAATATTTATTCCAATGTTCTTCACCAAAATTGAATGCCTGAATCTCTGAGACCCTTAAAGAAAGGTTGTTATGTGTTTCCATTTCCAAAGGGAAATGGCCGATTAAATAAGACTTCGCCTGTTCTAATTCATAATTTGGAATAATAGTGGTGGTTATTTTTTTGATCTCATTCAGGATTTCTTTAATAGATTCATTTATAGTCACAGGCCGAACTTTAGCCCGGATTGTAAACAAGCAACATGTTTTAAAGACCTCAAGATTACTAAAGGCATAGTAAGCGTAGCCTTTTGACTCTCTTAGATTCATGAAAAGACGGCTATTGGGTATCCCTCCTAATACTTGGTTGAAGACTCTTAAACCAATAATATCTTGGGGTGATTCTGGGAAAACAATATTTCCTAAGTAAACCGTAGCGTCCCTTGCTTTGGGATGGTCAATAAAGCAAACTCTTAATTTGTCATTTGATTTGGGTCTGAGGAAATAATAATTTTCTACAGGACTACTTTTCCAAGTATTTAGGTAGTGGCTTGTTATTCGTGTAGCTGTAGATAGGTTTACATTCCCAGTAAAAACGAGATGGGCGTTATTAGGCCTGTAAAACTTATCGAAAAAATTCAGGAGATCCTTTCTGTTGAGATTTTTTATGACGTCACTATTATAGGCGATTTTTTTATACGCATGGTCTTTAAATAGGATTTGAAAGAGGAGTTTATAAGCAACAAATTCCGCATTTGAGCTATTTCGAATACTTTCGTAGTACATGGTTCGTTTCGTGTTATCAACTTCTTTTTTTAAGAAGGCGGGCTGGAGAATCATTCGGCTCACTATTTCGATAGCCTTATCAAGGTGCTCCTCCAAAAAAGAGAAAGAGAAAAGAGAATAATTTGGGTAAGTTTTGGATGAAAATTGCCCTCCAATGGATTCGATGTCTTCCTCTATTTTAGACGAGGAATAGTTTAGGGACCCTTTATTTATCGTTTTAGCTGTCAAAGTAGCTAATCCTGGTAAATCGTCCGGGGAAAAACTTTCTCCAGCAAATACAAGAAGGTGTAAATGAATAATAGGAAAGTTATCGCGGGGGACAACAGATATAGCAAGGCCGTTCGATAGAAATGCAGTTTCTATGCTGGGAAGTTTAAATGTCGGAAGTGGATCTGGATAGGGAGGAGATTTTCTGAATCTTTCCTGCGAGAAAACAGAATATTCCCCAATTATTAAAAATAATATAAACATAAAGAGGAAGGTTCTTCCAGTTCGACTGAAATGTGATTTTAAGTTCATTTTATTTTTATATTAATAAGAATATAATCCTGAGTAAAATATCTATTCATGATGCCGATGATATCAAAAGGGCTGACATTAAGATATTTATCCAGTTCGCTTGGCAAATCTTTTAGGGTGCTCTTGGAAAGATAAGTTTCGGCAAGAAAAATAGCCCTGCCTGATGATGTGGCGTATTGATTGATAAAATCTCTTTTTAGCAAATTTTTTGATTTTCTTAATTCCTCATTGGAAATGATGTTTTTTTTGAGCTTGTTTAGTTCTGAAAAAATTGCTTTCTTGCTCCTTTCCAAAGTGATATCGTTATTGCTAGTGACAAAAATTTTAAATGCAGCTAAGTCTTTTCTTTTGTCTATTCCTCCGCTTAGATGATTAGCGATACGCTCTTTATGAATGAGCCTCTTCTGCAACCTGGAACTGTTGCCATGCAGTAATATATATTCAATGACAGAGAGGACATAAAAATCGTTTGAGTAAGGAGGGGCAATTCTATACCCTATATGTAATCCCGGAGAAGAAGCCAATGAACCCTCGATTGTTTTTTCGATTCTTTCCTGTTTAGACAATGATGCAGGTGCTAAGCGTGGCGGGTCTTCCCCTATAGGGATTGTTTCGAAGTATTTTTGAACGAGTTCCTGTGTTTTCTGTTTGTTGATATTTCCGCAAATGCTCAGCACAGCATTATTGGGGATATAATAAGTTTGATAAAAGTTTTTTACATCTTCAACAGTGATTTCCCTTAAATCTATTTCATATCCAAAAACAGGGTGGCCATAGGCAAATTCAGGGAAGACGAACTGGTCAAGAAGCATTGAACTTTCTAAATAAAGTTCAGTCATTATCCTGTGGTAAATTTCATCGATTACGGTCTCTTTGGCCTGCTGCACGTTGGAAGCAGTGATAGAGAGAAAATTCATCCTGTCAGATTCAAGCCATAATACAAGAGGCAGTTGATTTGAAGGGACAGTCTGATAAAAAATCGTTTTGTCTTCTATTGTGACAGCATTTAAGACACCACCGATTCTTTGAATGAACCGGATATGTTGCATTCGTCCTACATTTCTTGACCCATAGAACATTAAATTTTCCAATAAATAGGACAAGCCGGTTTTGCCAGGTCTTTCATTGATTGAACCAACATTGTAAATCACAGCCATAGATACAACAGGAATTGAAAAGTCTTCAGAAAGAATTACTGTTAATCCGTTTTTTAACTTAAATAGAGAAACCGGAAAAGGGAGTGTTTTCTGCCCATTCACTTCCTGAGACAAGCCAATAATTAGAAAAAAAAGAAGAAGAAGCGTGAAAAATTTTGTTATGTTTCGCCACATAATATGTTTTTATATTCTTTGAATTATAAAAATATCATAAACACAAATCTAAATTCAAATCCCCAGACATTTTTTTCAATTACCAAGACTGCTTACTTAGAGTAAAATGCATTTGTGAATGTGAAATATTTCCTTGAACAAATACATTATTAAATGCGTTCTCTATCAGGGAAAATGGTTTAAAGAGTAGAAAATCTAATTGAAAAGCAAGTGATTTTATGTTAATTTCTTAATTTATAAAAAGTTCCATATAAAAAAGGAGGCGTTCTATAATGAGTATAGATGGAGTTCATCTGTTTACGTCTGAATCAGTCACAGAAGGCCATCCAGACAAAATTTGTGACCAGATATCTGATGCTATTCTGGATGATCTGCTTCGGCAAGATCCCACCAGTAGGGTAGCGTGTGAGACGCTCGTGACTACTGGTCTTGTGCTAATTGCAGGAGAAATAACAAGTGAAGGTTACAGTGATTTCCAAAAGGTTGTGAGAGAGACTGTAAGAGAGATTGGATATACAAGGGCAAAATATGGCTTTGATTATAATACATGTTGTGTTATTTCTTCTATTCATGAACAATCCCCTGATATTGCAATGGGAGTTGAGGAGTCAGAGGAACATGAACAAGGAGCTGGTGACCAGGGTCTGATGTTTGGCTATGCATGCAGGGAAACAGAGGAATTGATGCCGCTTCCAATCATGTTAGCGCACAAATTGGCAAGAAGACTTAGCAAGGTAAGAAAAGAAAAAGTTCTTGATTACTTGAGGCCTGATGGCAAATCTCAAATAACAATTGAATATGAAGGTGAGGTTCCTAAAAGAGTCGAGGCTGTTGTTATTGCGGCTCAGCATAATGCAAAAGTAAAAATGAGCGATTTAAGGCAGGATATAGAAAACGTTGTGATAAAGAAGGTAGTTCCTCCACATATGATTGATAAAAACACAAAGATATTTATAAATGAGACGGGAAGATTCGAACAAGGGGGACCTTTAGCGGATACTGGTTTAACAGGGAGAAAGATTATTGTGGATACATATGGTGGAGTTGGGAGTCATGGTGGAGGATGTTTTTCTGGAAAGGATCCGAGTAAAGTGGACAGGTCAGGTTCTTATATGGCAAGGTATATTGCAAAAAACATTGTTGCTGCGGGGATTGCAGATAAAATAGAAGTCCAAATTGCATATGCTATTGGAGTAGCAGAGCCAGTATCTATCATGGTGGATTCCTTCGGCACTTCAAGAATCCCTGAGGACCGCATTAAAGAATTAATTCGAGCTCATTTTGAACTTAAGCCTAAAAAAATAATTTCTTCCTTGAATCTTCTTCGCCCAATCTATCGAAAAACAGCATGTTATGGACATTTTGGACGTACTGAAAAAGAGTTTACTTGGGAGTACACAGATAAAGCAGAATCACTCAAGAAAGACGCAGGTCTTTAAAAACGACCTTTAAGTCAAATATAAACAAAAAAAGGAGATTTTTTATGATATATGATGTTAAAGATTTGAATCTTGCGGGTAAAGGAAAACTTAGAATGGAGTGGGCAGGGAAATTTATGCCAGTTCTTGGGATCATCAAGAAACAGTTTGAAAAAGAAAAGCCGTTCAAAGGTGTAAAAATATCGGCTTGTCTTCATGTTACAACAGAGACTGCTAATCTTATGGAAGCACTCAAGTTAGGTGGTGCTGAGGTAGCGCTAACAGCCTCAAACCCTCTAAGTACTCAAGATGATGCTGCGGCAGCTTTGGTTAAGCATGTAAAAATCCCAGTTTTCGCCATTAGGGGAGAGGACCATAAGACTTATTATAAGCATATAAATCAAGCTCTTGATATTAAACCGCAAATCACCATGGACGATGGTGCTGACCTTGTTAGTACGATTCACTCGGAAAGGCGAGACCTATTGGAAAATATAATAGGAGGAACAGAAGAAACAACAACAGGCGTGATTCGCTTGAAAAGCATGGCAAAGGAAAAAGTTCTTAGTTATCCTATAATTGCAGTAAACGATGCCAAAACAAAGCATCTTTTTGACAACCGGTATGGAACAGGACAGAGCACTATTGACGGTATCTTAAGAGCAACAAACGTACTTTTAGCAGGATTGAATTTTGTTATTGCTGGTTATGGCTGGTGTGGACGTGGAGTTGCCATGAGGGCCAATGGAGCTGGTGCAAAGGTCATTGTATGTGAAGTAGACCCTCTTAGGGCTTTAGAAGCAGTAATGGACGGCTTTCAGGTAATGTCATTAGAAGAAGCAGCTAAAGTTGGCGATGTGTTTGTCACTGTAACTGGAAACAAGAGTGTTATAACAGGTGAACATTTCTTGAAAATGAAGGATAGTGCTATAGTTGCCAATGCTGGGCATTTCAATATAGAAATTGATATTCCTGTTTTAAATAATCTATCAAAGGGAAAAAGGCAGATACGCGATTTTGTGGAAGAATACACCTTACAGGACGGCCGAAAGATTTATCTTTTGGCGGAGGGAAGACTCATAAACCTTTCTTCGGCTGAAGGACACCCTGCAATGGTTATGGATATGAGCTTTGCGAATCAGGCGTTAAGTGCACAGTATCTTGTGCAAAAAGGAAAATCTCTACAGAATCAAGTATATCCGGTTCCAAAAGACATCGATGAGGATATTGCCAGCATGAAGTTAAAATCACTCGGAGTGAAAATCGATAAATTAACCTCTGAGCAGAAGAAATATCTTGCTGGTTGGCAGGAAGGAACTTAATAAAACCTGGATTATTTCTTGATAAGACTCCGATACTGCTTGATCTTTTTTTCCATTTCCTCATCAGTCGCTTTTAGCGCGATTTTTTCAAAGATCTCATTGGCTTCTTCAAGCTGCCCATTTTTAAAATAAGCGACAGCAAGGTTAAAGTTAACATCGATATCCTCTGGGGCAGTTTTTAAGGCTCTTTTATAGACATCAATAGCTTCTACGTATTTTTCCAATTTTTCTAAGATTGTCCCCTTTAAGTTATATGCCAAAATAAAGGTTTTATTGATTTCCAGGGATTTTTCAACGTAATCTAATGCCTCTTGAGTTTTATCTTGCACAAAATATAACCTTGCAAGGTTATAGTAAGGTAATTCTTTAGATTGATAATTATTATCGGCAAGTGCTATTCGAAACTCTTGTTCAGCTTTATCGAGGAGCCCCATTTCCTGGTAAACAACTCCCAGATAGTTGTGAGCCTCAGTCAATTTTGGATTTAATTTGAGGGATTTATTAAAATTGTTAATAGATTCTTCTGATTGGCCCTTCATTAAATAAACAAGTCCCAAAGCATTATAAGCAAGAGAATAGTTTTGATTCAGAGAGAGGCATTTATTGAAATATTTGGTTGCTTCATCTAAATTTCCGTTATTCAGGTAAAACAATCCCATGTTGTAGTGATAACGAGGGTCTTTTTCCCTTTGTTGTTGAATCTTTTTTGCAGATGATGCGCAGAGAATAAATTGAAGACATAGAATCAGAATAAAGGCAGTTTTAAACCTCATCTTTCCTCCTTTCATGATTTTATTCATTTTTCAATTTCCTTGACATTAAATCTTGAAGAGCTTGTCTGGGTTCCTTGTTCTTGTAAAGAATATCGTAAACCTGTTCGCAAATTGGCATTTCAACTTTTTCTCGTTTCGCCAGCTGATGAACTGAAAGAGTCGTTGTTATTCCTTCAGCTATCATTTTCATAGATGAAATAATTTTGTCCAAAGATTTCCCTTTGCCAAGTTCATACCCAACATAATGATTGCGGCTTAATAACCCTGTGCAAGTAAGGACAAGGTCACCTACGCCTGCCAGCCCTGAAAAAGTCTTTTGTTTAGCTCCAAAATTTTTTCCTAATCTGGCCATCTCCACCAATCCCCTTGTGATTAAAGCTGCCCGGGAATTATTTCCAAATTCAATTCCATCTGATATTCCAGTAGCAATAGCAATGACGTTTTTTACTGCTCCTGCTAACTCAACGCCGATTATATCTGAAGTCGTATAAACCCTGAAATAAACATTAGAAACAAAACGTTGGACCTTCTTTGCAAGATCGGAATTCGTTGAAGCGACAACAACTGCTGTTGGGTGACACTGAGCAACCTCTACAGCGAAACTTGGCCCGTGAAGTACAGTAATCCGCTTTTCAGTATTTGGTGGAAACACATCAAGCATTACTTCTGTCATTCGTTTTAAAGAGTCTTTCTCAATTCCTTTTGTAAGACTCACAAGAATTTGTTTGGATGTAAGAAAAGGTGCCATTTTCTCATAAATTGAACGGCAAAACTTTGATGGGACAGCAATAAAGATAACATCAGCATCATTAATGGCTTCTTCCAGGTTATTAAAAAAAGAAACCGTATTAGGAAAAGCTTCGCCTGGTAGGAATGTCCGATTTTCTCTGTAATGAATTGTTTCTTCATAAACATCCCTTTCCCTAATCCAAAGATTCGTACTCCTGTTCAACCTGCCAAGGTGAAGTGCAAAAGCACTACCCCAACTTCCTCCGCCAACAACACAAGCTTTCATGGGGTTTTTTCTCCTAATTTTCTTTCTTTACCTTGAAAAAGGCGCTGGATATTGTTCCAATGCCTTAGAAGCACTAAAAGAAAAATCAAAATGCTGGAATAGACAATCTCCGTTTCTATTTGAAGCAAGTATGCAAAAAATGGAAAGCTTAAAACAGAAAGAATAGACCCTAAAGACACGAACCGTGTTATGGCAATCACTAAAAAGAAAACAGCAAAAGTCAAAAGAAAGGGCTTAAAAGCAAGAACAGCAAAAACACCCAATGAGGTGGCGATTCCTTTCCCGCCATTGAATCTTAAATAGAAAGGGAAGCAATGGCCGAAGACAACCAAAAAAGCACACGTCGAGACAAAAGTTTTATCAGGGAATAGGACTAAGGCGAAATATACAGGAATAGCTCCTTTTAAAACATCTATAATGAGAACTGGAAGAGCATATTTCCAGCCTTTCAACCTCAAGACGTTTGTTGCTCCTGTGTTGAAGCTTCCGTACTTGCGAATATCTTTTTTTTCAGTGATTCGAAAAATAATGTATCCAGTAGGAATGGTGCCGAAAAGATATGCGAAAAGCGCCAATGCTATTTTCATTTTAGATGAAACTCCTTTAAAGCTTCATATTCGGCTCCTGTAGGTTTTAGAGTGCTTTTGAAAAAAGTGACTGTTTTAACCTGCATTTCGCCAAATATTCGGTCTTTGTGTTTATTCAACTCTGTAAGGATTGAATTTAGTCGGTGATTTGATTTCACTCGTCCTAAGGTTAGATGAGGATGAAACTTTCGATTTTCTTTAGGGAAATGAAGCCTTTCGAGCTCATTTTCGATATGAATATGTAAGTTAGAGAGCTGCTGGCTCTCTTCTATGCCAACCCAGAAAACCCTTGGATATCTGCTGTTTTTAGGAAAAGTGCCTGTTCCTATAATACGCATGTGAAAGGAAGAATGTGACTTTATAATATCATTCATGAGCGATTCTACCTCCTGGGCTTTCTCTATGGATATTTCCCCTAAAAATTTTAATGTCAGGTGCATTCCAGGAGGTTTGACCCATTTAACACTCTTTTTCTCTTTGTCGATTGTATCTATTAGATGAGTGAGGTCTTCTTTGATTTCTTTATCAAGATTAATTGCAATGAAAGTTCTCATTTTTTTGTTTTATTCATTCCTAATATTTGATGTGTTTTCTTTTTCGCGCAATAAAAACCTCCTTAGCATATCCAAAGTTTCCTGGCTCGACTGGAATTTTATGGACTTTCTGTCTCCAAGAAAACGGTTTTCCTTGACTGTGCTTCCATTGGCCCAGGACAAAGCTGTATATACTAAACCAACAGGTTTTTTGGGTGTCCGTCCTGTTGGGCCTGCAATTCCTGTAATCGAGAGGCCATAGTTTGTATTTGCTGTGCGGCGAATGCCTTTAGCCATTGCTTCAGCTACCTGGGCACTTACAGCCCCATATTTATCAATAATTTGAGGAGAAACCCCAAGAAGCTTGATTTTTGCCTCATTGCTGTAAGCGATAACTCCCTGGATGAAATAGTTTGAGCTTCCAGGAACGTTTGTTAAACGGTGCCCTAAATATCCTCCTGTGCATGATTCTGCAACAGCTAATGTTTCTTTATTAGTCATCAATAATTTGCCGACAACCTGCTCAAGCTCCTCGTTTGATATAGAGAACACATTGTCCTTGAGTCTATCAAGAATGCGCTTTTCAATGAAAATGGCCTTTTTGTGTGCATGTGCCTGGCTTGAATCAGAATAAGAAAGGATGTGGATTTCAATCTGGCCAGGGCGGGCAAGGGTTGTAAGCTTTATAGATGAATCATTGGGATAAATATCGGAAAGAATGGATTCAATTTTTGATTCAGTAAGCCCTGTAATCTTAATGATCTTTTTCTCTGAGTAACGCCTATGGAAATTTTGCAGGCGTGGCCATACATGGGTCTCAAACATAGGCATAAGTTCATTAGGAGGGCCAGGGAGAAGGACTATTGTTTTTTTGTTATGCTCAAGCCAAAGCCCAGGAGCAGTTCCGCAGGCATTGTCCAAGATCTCAGAGCCTTCAATGATGTAGGCCTGTTTTTTGTTGATAACAGGCATCGCCAGTCTTCTTTGTTTGAACCGTTCTCGGATTTTTTCAAGTATTTCATCATGATATAACAATTTTTTCTTTAGAACAGAAGCGAATGCCTCTCGGGTGATATCATCCTGAGTTGGACCAAGGCCTCCAATAGCAAAGAGTATGTCTGCCCTTGAGAGCGATTGCCTTATACAGATTAAAAGATCCTCCCAATTGTCACCAACAATAGTCTTAAAAGAGACATCTAACCCGAGTTCATTTAGACGCTTGGTGATATAAAGAGAATTACTATCTTGAAAATAAGGGGATAACATTTCAGAGCCAACAGCCATTATTTCTATTTTACAGGGCTTATTAGGCTTCATCTCAATAGTAAATAAACGTTTATAAGTATTCCACCAAGAACAGCCGCAACAATATCGTCCATCATGATTCCCCAGCCACGTGGAAAATTTTCAACTTTTTTTATTGGGTATGGTTTGATGATATCAAAAAATCGGAACAATACAAACGCAAAAAGAACATTAAACCAGCTTGGATTCATGTTAAAAAGAATAAGGAGTTGACCTGCTGCCTCATCCACTACGATTATTCTCGGATCTTTAGCCTTTAATTCTGCAGTCACCTTTGTAGATATCATGACGCCCCCAAGAAAGATGATTAGGACAAGCAGCAGAAAATAGGGCCATTCCAATTTATAAAGGAAAAACTTATACAGAAGAACAACTGCAAAACTTGTGAATGTTCCTGGAGCTACTGGAAAGTAGCCGATTCCAAAACATGTGGCGATAATTTTAGCTATTTTGGTCATTTAACAATTTTTCCATATAAATCATATACATCTGGGGTTGTTATTTCAACTTTTTGAATAGTGTTAATGAGATTATTTTTCGAGTTGTTCCTGTTTACAAAGACAATGCCGTCTACTTCAGGAGCTTGGAACTGTGTGCGTCCAGTATATACACTGGGATTTTTTGCCAATACACCATCGATTAAAACGTCCATTGTTTGGTGTAGGTATTTTTTGTTTTTGTTTAGAGAGATTTCAGCTTGAATTTGCATAATTTCTTTTTGCCTTTTTAGTTTTATAGATTCCTTAACAGGGTCTCCAAGGGAATAAGAATCTGTTCCTTTTTCTCGAGAATAGAGAAATACTCCTAAATGGTCGAATTGAGCTTCCTTAACAAAATCTTTTAAATTTATAAACTCTTTTGGTCCTTCCCCTGGAAATCCTACTAACAAAGATGTGCGAAGAACAATCTCTGGAATTTTTTTTCTAATTTTATTGATAAGCTTAAGTGCACGATGGCCATCCATGCTGCGTTTCATAAGCTTTAAGATTTGAGGAGCAGAATGCTGAAAGGGGAGGTCGAGATAAGGGCATATTTTCTCTTCTTGCATAACTTCAAGCAGAGAATCTGTGATTTCTTCTGGATATCCATAAAGTATTCGAATCCATTTAAGAGATTGTATCTTGAGAAGTTTTTTAAGAAGATTGGGCAAACCGTCTTTAAGGCCAATATCACGGCCATAATAAGTGCTGTCCTGGGAGATAATGTTTATTTCTTTAATTCCCTTTGATACAAGGTCTTCGGCTTCTTTGACAATGGATGAGATGTTTCGAGAGCGATAAGGGCCTTTAATCAGAGGGATTGCACAAAACCCACAGTGATGAGAGCATCCTTCAGATATTTTAATGTAAGTCCAGGCGGGTGGTGTAGAAAGGCATCGAGGGGAGTCGTGGTCATAGAGAAAACATTGTGTGGCATGTTTAAAAGGTATTCCCTCAACTGCATCAACAATTTTATCGAAATCATTGACACCTAACCAGGTGTCGACTTCAGGGAATTTATGTTTCAATGACTTTTGGTCTCTTTGGACATAACAGCCAACAACAATGATCTTTTGTGAAGGAAGTTTAGATGTATTTTTTGAAGCGATTGCTTCTGTTAGTGCTTCATGGGCTTCCTGGCGTGCTGGCTTAATAAAGCCGCAAGTGTTAATGATGATTATATCTGCCTCCTTGATATTTGAGACAAATTTATATCCAGCATTCCTTAAATACCCCAGCATCACCTCGCTATCAACAAGGTTTTTCGCACAGCCGAGACTAATAAGAGCGATTTTTTTCATTTACTTTTTTCCGTTATATTTGTCATTCAGTTATTTTCCTTTGCTACAATATTTGACTCAGTTAACTGTTATTACGACAAACCATAAATTGTTATTATATCGAAATAATAGTTTTTTAAAAGTGAGATGATACAAGTAAAGAGTAAGGAGTGAGGAGTAAAGAGCTAGACTCGCTATATATGGAAAAATGGACAGTAAATTGTGAAAGCTAGGATTTAATTTAAGTTACACTCTTTACTTCTTACTTTTAATCGATCGATTAGATTCAGGGGTAGATCTTATACAGCAGTCGGGGAAAGGGGATTGTTTCCCTTACATGTTTGAGTTTGCAAACCCAGGCGACTGTGCGTTCGATTCCAAGCCCGAATCCTGAGTGTGGTACAGTGCCATACTTTCTTAAATCTATATACCATTCATAAGCTTCTCTCGGCAGGTTATACTCCTTGATTTTTTGTTCAAGTAACTTTAAGTCATAAATCCTCTGACCGCCTCCAATAATCTCTCCGTATCCCTCTGATGCAATTACATCGACTCCAAGTACTAAATCTGGACGCTCATCGTCTGGCTGCATATAAAAAGCTTTTATTTTAGCCGGAAAATGAGTCACACATACTGGGTTATCGAAGATTTGGGATAAAAGGGTTTCTTCAGGGGAACCAAAATCGTCACCCCACTGGATTTTTGAGCCCTTTTCTTTAAGAAGGTTTACGGCATCATCATAACGAATACAAGGAAAAGGTTTTTTAATATTTTCTAAGGGCTTTGTGTCTCTTTCGAGGATATCGAGTTGTTTTTGATTATTCTTAAGGACTTGCTCGATTATATGGAGGATAAGATCTTCGCCCAAGTCAATGATATCCTCGAGAAGGGCAAATGCGACCTCCGGCTCAACCATCCAGAATTCCATCAAATGGCGGCGTGTCTTGGATTTCTCCGCACGAAAGGTTGGACCGAAGCAGTAAACCTTGCCAAATGCCATAGCTGTTGCCTCATTATAAAGCTGGCCGCTCTGAGTAAGATAGGCATTCTGGTCAAAATATTTTGTTTCGAAAAGTGTAGTTGTTCCTTCACAAGCACTCGGAGTGAGAACAGGGGTGTCCATCAGGCGAAATCCGCGGCCGTCAAAAAAATCGCGTATGGATTTAATTATTTCTGCTCGAATTTGCAGGACAGCGTGCTGTTTTTTGGAACGAAGCCAAAGGTGTCGGTGTTCCATAAGAAAAGGAGTGCTGTGCTCTTTTGGTGTGATTGGGTAGTCTTTAGCAATTTGTATTATTTCCATGTGATCAATGTTTAATTCATATCCAGAAGGAGCCCTTTTATCTTCTCTCACGCGACCGCGGAGGATAATTGAAGATTCTTGGGTTAAGAGGTCGAATTTTTTGAATAGGGGATGGTCATTTTTTTCGCTTGATATGGTTGCCTGGATGATTCCTGTCCCATCTCTAATAAGGATGAAACGGACCTTTCCGCTGGAACGTTTGTTATAAACCCATCCCCTGATTTCTACCTCTTGGTCCTTGTAGTTTGCAATGTCTTCAATATAAATCCATTTCATGACTTCAAGATTATAAAAAATCGCTCCCTTAACGTCAAATCATCTTTTCTTTTTTTATCGAGCAGTTTGAATCTCTTGAATAATAAGAGCAGAAGCATTTTTAACTCTTATGTCAAAAATTTTTGCCTTCTGCTTACTGGTCAAGGAAAATAAAGAAAGAAAAGATTCGAGGATCCTTGATTGCACGACAATTAGCATTGGTACCACAGGTTCTCTTATAAGCTTTTCTAATTCAGGGAACAGGCCCTTTCCTGATAATTCCAAAGGGCCAACCTCATCCACGATAAAGATATCAATATCTTTCTTGCGGGAAATGATTTTCTTTGCTTGCATAAGTCCTTTTTGGATTAAAAAATATGAGCCAGATTGTATCCATTTGTCTTTTCCTGACTTTCGCATGTAGGGAAAAGATTTTTTGTTTTTTAAATCAAATAAATCGTATCCAATACAGTCATTGTTTTTTTTAACAGCTTGACTCAAAAAGCCATCTATTCGCATTTTCTTATTTTCTAAAACCTGGACAACATTCTTTAAAAGAGTGGTTTTCCCTGAGTGGAGAGGTCCTGTTAATATAAGGAGCATGACTCAAAGATAAAAAATAACTCAAATAAAGTCAAAATGCACATTAGTTTCTCATGATTTAAGCATATATAATTCCTTGTAATAGCAATCTGTAAACAATATGGCTTAAGGGGAGCATCTCTCTTTCCGTGACAGTTAACCTGGATTATTCACGAGTCGAGGTTGCT
>DAOUSP010000236.1 GCA_030627155.1 Candidatus Aminicenantota bacterium | reverse complement strand
CGTTGCTTACCTCTTCTGATGCCAGAGAGTGGAATGTCGAGCGGTTTAACCTTGAAGATAATTCCTGGAAGGAGATTATCGATACAGCACGAACCCTTCCATTCTTTTTTTCTTCCCGCCGCATCATCATTGTCACTACTGGAGAAGGAAAAGGGAATGGCCTTACTTCCACAGAACTTAAGAATCTCGGAGACTATTTTTCCGACCCTCCTTCCCACACTGTAGTTGTAATAATCTTTTCGGGGAAGATAAGAAGAAATTCATCCCTTTATAAGTTTTTTTTCTCGCTTCCTTCTTCTGTTGTCTATTTTAAAGAGTTGAAACAACTTAAAGATAACGCCCTTTATCTCTGGATAGAGAAAGCTTTTGGTGCAGCTAAAAAAAGTGTGACAGATGATGCAAAAAAGAGGATTGTGGAATTGACTGGTTCTAATTTATTCAGATTGAATTCTGAAATAGAGAAAATCATCACATTTGTAGGTGAGAAAAAACGTATAGACCTGGATGATGTCAATAAGGCTTCTGGCTTGATTAGGTCTTTTCTTGAGTGGGAGATGGAGAAAAGCTTAGAGAATGCAGATTACAGAAAGTGTCTTATTGTTCTTGATAATTTGCTCAAGGGCGGAACAAAGCCAGAGTTTGCAGTAGGGGTTATAGCAAAATTTTTCCGCAATATTTTTTTAGCCAAACTGCTGCTAAAAGAAAAGAAAAAAACCAAAAAAGAAATTTTCAGGGAATTTAAACCCAGAATCCAAGAAAAGTTTCGAGGATTATACCAGGAAACGTTTAGAGATTTTTTTTCATTAGTGGATAGCATTTCAATGGAAGATTTAAATGAGATTCTTATAAAGTTAAAAAATGTAGATTTAAAGATAAAGACGACAGGGCTTTCCTCTCAGACTCTTCTCGAAGGTTTTCTTTTCGATTATTGCCGCATGCAAAAGCAAAAAATTACTTGGCAGGGGAAGGATTGATAAGTTCGGCTTGTCGAGTCAATCTGGACTTGTACCGGTTTCCTTTATTTCTATGTATAGCCTTCTTTTTGACAGATTTATCAATAATAGATATGGTTTCGGGAAGAAGCTTTTGGGCTTCTTCTTTATCATCGTTTTTTATAGCAGTCTTCAAATTTTTTATTTTGGTTCGAAGAATGGACTTGTTGCGCTTATTGACTTCGTTTCTTCTTAAGCTTCGTCTACATTGCCGAATAACAGACTTATGTTGAGCCATTTTTTTCTCCTATATATAGAATCAATATGATAAGATATCTTTTCCTTAAAGTCAACAGAAGGCTGATTTTTGTGAAGTGGAGTAAATAACAGATGGAGCAAAGAGCTCACAACCGTAAACTTGTTCGCTCGACTTTTGCGGTAGCTTCTCCGACTCTGTTGAGCCGTATTTTGGGTTTTGTTAGAGATGTAATTCAAGCTTTTTATCTTGGAACCAGCAGAAGCGCAGATGCTTTTACTATTGCTTATGTCATTCCTAACTTGTTAAGGCGGTTAACAGGTGAAGGAGCTATGACAGCGGCCTTTGTTCCTGTTTTTACCCAGCTAAAGAACGAGAAAACAAAAAAAGAACTGTGGAAATTCGCAAACGCCTTCTTTTTTGACTTGACTCTTATAATGGCATTTGTAACTGTGCTTGGGATTGTATTTTCCCCTATATTAGTAAAAATAATTGCCTTTGGCTTTAAGGATATTCAAGGAAAATGGGAACTCACGATCGTTTTGACGAGGATCATGTTCCCATATATTTTTCTGATAAGTTTAGCAGCCCTTGCAATGGCTATTCTGAATTCTTTTCATAAATTTTTTGTCCCTGCTTTTACTCCTGTGCTTTTTAACCTTTCTATCATTACTGTAGCTGTTTTATTTGCGCGGACAGTAAAAGAACCAGCCTTTGTGTTTGCGGTTGGAGTAGTTATCGGCGGAGCTTTGCAGCTCGCCTTCCAAATTCCTTTTCTATGGCGGAAAGGAATGCGGTTTACGCCATTGCTTTCTTTTTCCCATCCAGCAGTCCGAAAGGTTGGAAAGTTAATGGTCCCAGGGATATTTGGAGTTGGAATCTCCCAGATAAATTTTGCCCTCAGCAGAATGATAGCTTCGCTATTAGAGGAAGGAAGCGTCTCTTCTCTTTATTTTGCTTCCAGAGTGCAGGAGTTTACTTTAGGATTGTTTTCAATTGCCCTTTCCATTGCCCTTCTTCCCACGTTTTCAGAATTTGCAGCTCAAAAAGATGTAGACGCGATGAAAAAAACCATTTCTTTCTCATTCAAGCTTATATGTTTGGTAACATTCCCTGCGATGGTTGGATTAATCATTTTGAATCGACCTATCATTGAGGTCCTTTTCCAAAGAGGGGTTTTCAATGTACAATCGACCATGATGAGCTCTTCTTGCTTATTCTATTTTGCATTCAGCCTTCCTTTTATTTCTGGCGTCAAGATTATTGCGCCTGCGTTCTATTCTTTAAAAGACACAAAAACTCCGGTGATTGTGGCATTTTTTGTGATGATCAGCTATATTTCGCTTTCTTTAATCTTAATGGGTCCTCTTCAGGTAGGAGGCATCGCTTTAGCTCTGTCTTTAGCATCTGTTATTAATTTTATTTTACTTTT
>DAOUSP010000020.1 GCA_030627155.1 Candidatus Aminicenantota bacterium | reverse complement strand
CATCACACAATGCACTTTTCTCCTTCAAAAAGAAGTTGCTGAACGGCTCTGTGCTCAACCAGGCTCGAAAAAATTTGCCCCTATTTCTATCCTTTTCCAGAACTATTTTTTTACAAAGCTTCATTTCATCATTGAACCAAAATCTTTTTCTCCTCATCCTAAAGTAAGATCAGCCCTTATTTATATTAGGACAAGGGAAATTTCTCTGTTCTCATTGGAAAATCAAGACCTTTTCTTGAGTTTTCTAAAAGGAGTTTTTCGTCATAGGAGAAAGACAATTTTTAATAACTTAAAAAAATTAAACATTTCTCCTTCTCTCATTAAAGATGGACTAAAAAAGTGCGGAATAGAAAGCAACTCTCGTCCTGAACAGATACATATTTCTCAATATGTATCGCTATTTAATTTTTTACATTCTCTTGGTTCTGTAACTCAAAAATCATAAATGGATACAAAAATTGTAAATGATTCTCCGAAAATGAATTTATAAAATAGCTCTAGGTGTTTTCCCCATACTTTTAGAAATTAAATAACAACATCTAAAAATTCCCAATATAATAGAGACAATTTAGACTCTAAAGAATAAGCCCCTAAAACAACTGCATACTTATTCATCTTGAATCGATCAGATTCTTCGGCTACTGCTTTTTCCTCCGACGCAACTAATTTTGAGGACTATGACTGTCTGGTCAAAGTACGGGCTATTTCACGTTTCATATTGGAAAAATTGACTATAAACTTACACTTGTATAGAATATTTTTTATGAGAATGAATTATTTGAAGTATCTAATTCCTTTTCTTATCGCAACCTTAATTTTTTTTTCATCCTGCTCCAAATATTCCAAATCTCAATTTGAAATGTTTAGATTCATTGACAATCTAAACCAAGAAAATATTAAAAATAGTCCACTTAAGCTTTATACCGAAACTGCATTATTATCAGATAAACATTTTCCACCAAAATCAAGTCTTATATCGGATTTAGGGAAAGGCCATAATCCTTTTGGAATAAAAAGAAAATTAAAACTAGGACAAAGGGAACTTAACATAATCTTTGCCCCACCAAAAAGCACATATATCTTTAATCATTACCTTTCTAAAGCCTCAGTATTAGAATTTGGAATAGGAATTATTAAAAATGAAGATTCAAGAAACCCTCATTTTATTGTAGAAAATAAAGAAAAAGGCGTAAATTTTTTAATCGTACTTGAGATCAAAGGGAAAAAAAAGATCGTATTCCAAAAGTATTTAAATTTTCAGTCTAACAAACAAAAATATATTTTTTCACAACATAGAATATTTCTACCTTTTAGCACAAAGGAAGCACAATTTTCACTTGTAACAGAAGGCAATAGCAAAAAATTTTCTTTTTGGTATAATCCCGTACTTTATAACAAAGGGAAAAACAACCGAAATATTATCCTTATTTCTGTTGATACTCTTCGTGCTGACCACTTAGGATGCTACGGATATAATAGAAAAACAAGCCCTAACATAGATTCTTTAGTTTCAGATAGCGTTCTATTTTTAAACACATACGCTCCTTCTCCATGGACTCTTCCTTCTCATATTTCTATGCTGACTTCTCTTTACGATGTTCACCACCAAGTTTATTATGAATATGAAAAAATGGATTCGTCTATTATCACATTAGCTGATATATTAAGGAACAATAATTTCTTTTGCTCAGCTTTTACCGGAGGCGGTTTTGTAAGTTCAAATTATGGATTTTCTAAAGGCTTCGATTCTTATAGAGAAATAACTCAAGGAATTTACTTTAATAATTCCCCGGAGCATATTTATAAAAGTGCTTCAAAATGGCTTGACTATAATAAAGATAAAAATTTTTTTCTTTTTATTCATACTTACCAACCTCATAATCCTTATGACTGCCCTCATCCATATAATAGAATGTTTATTGATCATAATGCTAAGTGGCAAAATTTAGATTTACTTCGCTATATAGGTGGGAAAAAGGGTATTTTCAAAAAACTTTCCGAAGAAGAGCGCAAAAACATCATAAGTCTTTACGATGCAGAAATACGATATACAGATGAATATTTAATAAAACCTCTAATAGAGAAATTAAAAAACATGTCTTTTTATGACCATACAATGATTATTTTTACCAGCGATCATGGGGAAGAATTTTATGATCATAAATCCTGGGAACATGCAAACAGTCTTTATAATGAGCAATTAAAAGTTCCTCTTATCATCAAATTTCCTTATTCACGATTTGCGGGCAAAAAAATAAAAAACATTGTACGTCTTGTTGATATCATGCCAACAGTATTGGAAGAGCTGCGCTTGGAAAGTCCTAAATTAAAACTCGATGGTCAAAGTTTAATTCCTTTAATAAAAGGAAAGAAGCAAAAAGAAAGAGTATTTCTTGCTGAAAAAGCAGATAACATTTTAGATTCTCATATCCCACAAAAACTCTCCATGAACTTGGAAAAATACAAACTCATAATAAATAAAAAATATAAAGCTGAAGACTTAAGCTTTTTTCTCTTCCCTCCGCCAAACAGCAAACATGTCGAACTTTACGATCTTGATAAAGACCCTCTTGAAAAAAATAACATCGCAGATGAAAACCCTAAAATTGTCAATCAAATCATAAATCAGATAAATGCAATCTATAGAAATGCTAAAAAAAGAAAAAAAGAGAAAACAGAAATAGATGATACTTTAAGGGAACAGCTCAAGGCTTTAGGTTACATACATTAAAAAATCAACTATTATAAAATTTATAAAATAATAAATATTTTTGTTTACGGCATTTCCAGGAGCGAAATTCTTTTATTTCATTTAAAGTCATTTATCAAATATGATATAATTTTATAAATGAAAAAAAGGCAAAAAAATCCATCCCTTCCTACCAAGCAACATAAAAGAAATAAGAAAAGAAAAAGTAGAATCAAATCTCTTGAAATCTTTGGCCTTTTTCTTATTTTCTTTTCAATCTTTCTATTCATAAGTTTGATTAGCTATAACTCTCAGGACCCTTCATGGGCCTCTGTTTCCACATCCACGCAAAAGATTCATAATTATGGCGGAAGGATTGGAGCTTATATTGCCGAAGCTCTTCTGCAATTTTTAGGCTTAATCTCATTTTTTCTAACTCTTGCCATCGTTTACCTTGGAATATACGCCATTATTCCCAAAGAAGATAAGCGGCTGTTCTTTAAAACAGGCGGCATCTTTTTTCTCATTCTTATTTTAAGCAGTCTTTTTCATATGATCTTTCAAGATATATCCTGGAAGGGAGCAGAAATTTACTCAGGAGGCCTTTTGGGCTCTATTTTTTCCTCTTTTTTGATTCAACAATTTAATCACACAGGCACATATGTTGTTCTTTTTGGGCTGCTGGTTCTTTTTTTAGCATTCACTACACGTTTTTCTCTTGGAAAAATTATAGGCCTTGTTTCCACATTTTTTCACTTCGTGTTTAAAGAAGTCAGAATCCGTATCACTGATTACAAAAAAGAAAAACAACGCAGAAAAATGCGGAAGAAGGTTCTGGATAAATATTCCCAACAGCAGAAAGAGGTCCAAGAAAAGGCCTATAAGCCCCAGAAAGCCGAAAAAAAAGCTTCTCTCTATGAACCTTTTTCTGGAAAAGCTATCAAACCTGCATTGAAAGAAAAATTTCTTTTCCCTGAAATGGCGCAAAAAGGAGACTATCATTTTCCTCCTATCAGTCTTCTGGATCCTGGGAAAGAAGTCGAAAAAATCGATAAAAATGAACTTTATGAGAAAAAACAGAAAATCGAAGCAAAATTGAAAGAGTTCCGCGTGGAGGGAGAAGTCAGAGAATACCACCCTGGCCCTATCATCACAACTTATGAATTTTACCCTTACCCGGGGATAAAAGTGAGCCAAGTAGCAAATTTATCAGAAGATTTATCTCTGGCTTTAGGAGCCGAATCCGTCAGGATCCAAAGGATTCCTGGAAAATCCTCTCTTGGTATAGAAGTCCCAAATAATAGAAGAGAAATCATAAAGATTCGCGATGTCATAGAATCAGAAAATTTTATAAAGTCGCCTTCCAAGCTGACTTTTGCTCTTGGAAAGACTGTCCACGGTGAAGTCTATGTCACAGATTTAGCTATTATGCCACATTTGCTAATAGCCGGGGCAACAGGTTCAGGCAAGAGCATAGCTCTTAACACCCTGATTGCCAGCATCCTTTACAAGGCAACCCCAGAAGAAGTGAAACTTATCCTTGTTGACCCCAAACGCTTAGAATTCTCTCTTTATGACGGTATCCCCCATCTGTTCTGTCCTGTTGTAAGAGACCCTAAAAAAGCAAGTCATATCTTTTTTGACGCGATTAAAAAAATGGAAGATCGCTACAGGATGCTTCATGAGATGAAGGTAAGAAACATTGAACAATACAATCAACTTGTCAAAAAAAGGGCCGAAGAGTTAGGCAAGGGAGAAAGTCAGGAGGAAGGGCTTAAGCCTCTTCCATATGTTGTTATAATCATTGACGAATTATCAGAATTGATGATGGTCGGAACCCAGGAGATTGAATACTGTATCGCGCGATTGGCTCAATTAGCAAGAGCTGTTGGTATTCACCTTGTAATGGCTACCCAGAGACCTTCCATTGATGTCATTACTGGAACTGTGAAAAACAATTTTTCCTGCCGCATTGCCTTGCGGGTACCATCAAAAATTGACTCCCGAGTAATCATAGATACTTCCGGCGCAGAAAAACTTCTTGGTAGAGGAGACCTGCTATTCATGCCACCTAACTATCCCCGCCTACTCAGGCTGCATTGTTCTTATATTTCCTTGTCAGAAATCACACGGCTTGTAAACTTTGTGAAAGCCCAGGGGAAACCCCAGTATGATGAGAAAATTATTAAGGTTCTTAAAAGTCCAGCTGGCAAGGTTGAGGAAGAAGGAGAAAAAGACCCGCTCTTTGAAAAAGCCGTAGAACTTATTCTTATGACAGGGCAAGCCTCGGCATCTTACCTTCAGAGAAAATTCAAGTTAGGCTATGCCCGAGCAGCAAGAATAATAGACCAGATGGAGCAGGAAGGTATTGTTGGGCCATCAGAAGGGAGTAAACCAAGAGAAATACTGGTAGAACCCCAAACATATCTCGAGAAGATGGAAGAGGAGGAATAGACATACTACTGACTGCTGTACCAAGATCTTTCAAGGAAGCCGCTTCTCTCATTGATTTCTGTGCCGACTGTAAAAAATGTGAGAAATCTTATCCAGTAGGAATTCCAACTGGACAACCCCTTTCTTAGAAAAAAAATCCTTTCGAATTTTTCATACATCAGAGATATTAGCTCAATCTTTAGAATAGAAGAAAAATTTAAATCAAGAAATTGTGAAAATTTGTAAAAATTAATGAATCAAAAAAAATTGGGGAGAATTTGTCGGGATAGATTTAACCTGGCACCACAGATCTTCAGGAATCGAAAAAAATGCTTCCACCACTGAAGGATCAAATTGAGTACCTTCCCCTTTTTCTATTTCTTCAAAAGCAACCTCAAAACCTTGTCCTTTTCTGTAAGGCCTATCAGATGTAATAGCATCTAATGTATCGGCAAGAACAAAAATCCTTGCTTCAAGAGGAATTTCCTGCCCACTTAGTCCATAAGGATATCCCTCCCCATCATGTCTTTCATGATGGTACAATACAACATTAGTTGCTTTCTTCAAGAAATCGTATTCCTCAATCAACTCATATCCCAAAAGAGGGTGCTCTTTAACCATTTGCTTTTCCAGCTCATTGAGTTCCATAGGTTTTCTTAATATAGATTCAGGGATTCCAATCTTACCAATATCGTGTAGTAAAGCTCCTCGTTCAATATTGGCCATAAAATCCTTGTCCTCGATACCAAGCGCCTTTGCCAATACAAGTGAATATTTTGAAACAAGTTGAGAATGGCCCACTGAATCTTCATTGCCATCAGTAACCGCAATCAAATATAAAAGGTTCGAGTTAAAACAGGAATGTTTTTCAGCGCTGAATTCCATGGGTTTCAATCCATGCCTCATAAAGGCAAGCTCATAATATTTACTGATATCATTTAGGAGCGTCTTCGCAGAAGAGAGCTTTTTTGTTCTACTCCATCTTTTATGGAGGAATATTTCCTGATTTCTTTCGTCCCTATTCACTTTTTTTCCATTAAATATTTTTGCATACTGTTAATCTTTTTTGATTTTCTTGCAATTGAAGGCAGTGTATTCAGAAGCTCGAATCCTTGCTGTTTCAGTCTTTTCTCAATCATGACAAAAAAATCTTTTTCGCTCCCTATGAGAAAAACTTTGCTTTCCATTACATCATTTGATTTTTTCATCACGCAATATTAGTCGCTGATCGGCCCGAAAAGTTGAAAAAATTTACTAAAAAAAATCATTGCTATCTTGTCAAGCAGAAAATCAAAATATATAATGTGAGAAAAGTGAAAGAAAAATATAGCGTGCCTGATATCGAAGATATTATTTCTAAATTCAAGCCAATCATTAGCTTCAGAGTCATGAGATCTCTCGGTACACAACGGCCTGATTGGGAAGATGTTGTGAATGAAATCGTCACAAACATCATAGTAAAATTAAAAAAAGGGGAATTTAGAGGAGACTCTTCAATTGGAACATTTATATACACGATCACAAGCCGGAGAATCGTTGATTTCATCCGGCAAAAAAACAAGGTTCTAAAGTATGCACCAGAGCCAGAACCTTTTCCTGCCCCCTATGAATACATTGAGAAAAAAGAAAGAGTGGATTTAATATCCCAGGCAATAAAAAAATTAAGACCGAAACATAAAAAAGTCCTTTACTACTATTATTATGAGGAGCTAACACGAGAAGAAATTGCCGAAAAGCTCGGCCTTTCACCACGAAAAGTCACTGACTTAATTATTTACGCTCGGAACGCTCTAAAAAAATTTATATAAAAATGAATTTTTTTTCGTTTTTTAGCCCAAACTCCGACTAAATGAATGAAGACAATGTGAGAGGAAAGACAGATGAAAAAATGTGTATTCGAAAATTTAATAGACGATTATTTACTCAACAGGCTCAGTGAAGGACAAAAGGAGAAATTCGAAGAGCATTATTTCAATTGTGCTCTCTGTTTTAAGGAAATGACTGAAAGAGCTGAGCTTATATCTATTATTAAAAGTCAAGGAGTTCCTCTTTTCAAAGGGATATACTCTCGAGAGGAGGCGAAAAAATCTTCTTGGATAGAAGACCTTTTTGCTTTCCTCACACCAAAACAATGGGCTACAGCAGCCATGTCAGCAGTTTTGGTGGTTATTGTGGCCCTCGGTATAATCTCTATAAGGAATACCTCAACCCATCGGTTTTTTATTAATGACGAGCTCGTAAGAGGAGAATCCATAACGCTCATTTCTCCTGTTATTGACTTGAAGTCTATGCCTTCACAGTTCAGATGGAAAAGCTTAGGAAAAGATGTAGAATATAAAATCTATCTTTATAATCACGAGTTATTATGGAGTACAACAACCAAAAATAATTACATCATTCTTCCTGAGGACATCAAAAACCTCATGACTTCTGGGGAAAAATACTCCTGGCAAGTAAAAGCTTTTTCCCCAAATGGAACTTTGATTGCTGTATCCAGTCTTGTCCAATTCATGATCTCATCCGAACAATAAATCCATACGCCCTTATTTTCCCCCATAAGCCCTTCAATTTTTGAAAACAATTCTCAAGGCAGAAAAGATCTTTTAATCTTCTTCGACCTTATCTTCATCTGTGTATAACCTGCCTCTGCTTTCATCCTCAAAAGCAAGGCAGCACATCAATCTGCCGCATAACCCAGATATTTTTGTAGGGTTTATAACAATTTGTTGCTTCTTTGCTTTTTGTATAGTCACCGGCTCGAAGTTTTTCATGAAACTAAAACAACACAACGCGCGTCCACATACACCAATACCCCCGACCATTTTCGCTTCATCCCGTACTCCTATTTGACGCATTTCAATCCGCATCTTAAATTCCTTGGCTAAATCTTTGACAAGCTCCCTGAAATCAATCCGCCCGTCTGCTGTATAATAAAATATTCCTTTCTTTTCATCAAAGAAATAGCGCACCCTGACCAATTTCATCGGTAATCTTCGCGCATAGATTCTCCTGAGGCAGAAATCAAAGGCCATTTTTTCCTTAGACCTGAGCCATTTGAATTTTTTTATATCTTCTTCTGTTGCCTTGCGAATTACCTGCACAGTATCTTTTGTGGTTTTCACATGTTTACAGATTTCGCTCGAAGTATCGATAACCACTGTTAAATCACCGCCAAAATCAGATTCGATGATGCAGTAATCCCCTTTTTGCAAATCAATATCTCCTTTTACTGCTCGAATGACCTTACCTGAAGGTTCAGAAAGCACATAAACGATTTCAGACATTTCTAAACTCCATGAAATTTGAAAATAATGCATTGACTAAAACATTAGGATTCAGATTTTTTCTTAATCCATCCAGCGCTTCATCAATAATATGGTTATAATCCAACGCTTGTTCTCTGGTAATAAATCTTTCTATTTTTAGAAATTCATCCAGATAATCCATGTTTATCAAGTAGCGAATATCTCCTTTTTCTTTTATTACAAGAAGGTCCCGGCAAAAAGATGAAAGAATCTCTAATATTTGTTCTAACTCCTCTTTCAACTGCCTACGTGATGCAAAAAAGCTCTGAAAATATAATGCCACATTTTCCCTTTTGAGCAAACAGAGAAGAAGCTGCCACACGTTTTTTCTTTTTTCTCGGATATCTTCCCAGTCAACATCTAAAGCTTGTTTATAATTACCGCGGACGATAAGGGAAATAATTTGGGCTTTTTCCCTTTCATATCCTCTCTTTATAAGGCATTCCTGTATGGCTTCTTTGGATATCGGAGAAAAAGTTAACACTTGACACCGAGATGTTATCGTTGAAAGGATCATATGAGGGCAAGAAGTCAGAAGGATTATATGAGAAAAAAAAGGCGGCTCTTCCAGGACTTTTAGAAGAGAATTGGATGCTTCTTCTGTCATCTTTTCCGCATCCTCCACAACAAACACTCTTTTTTTCCCTGTCATAGGCCTTAGATAGGCCGTTTGTTTCAATAACCGCATGTGGTCTATTTTAATCACATTTTTTTCTGGCTGCATTTCCAAAACATCTGGAAATTTCCCTCCGGAAATTGCTCTGCAATTCATACACGTTTCACAAGCATCGTCATTTTCGTTCAAACAATTCATCGCTTTAGCAACCACCATGGCTACGTCTTTTTTTCCAATTCCTTTTGGCCCACAAAATAGCATTGAATTAGGGATTCTGTTCCTGTGCAGGGCAATTTTCAATATTTTCTTGGTTCTTTCGTTTCCTAATACATCTTTAAAAGCCATTGTTTACTCCACAAAAATTTCTCCTGTTTTTGAAAAATCTTTGCAAATACTTCCCTGTATACGATGCTTCTACTTTTGCCACCTCTTCTGGTGTGCCTTGAGCTACAATCCATCCCCCATCATCACCGCCTTCAGGTCCTAAATCAATAACATAATCGCAATATTGGATTACATCAAGGTTATGCTCTATTACAACAACCGAATTTCCCAAATTCACTAACTCTGTGAGGACTTTAAGTAGCTGATGAACATCATCAAAGTGAAGACCAGTTGTGGGTTCATCAAGAAGATAAAGGGTTTTTCCTGTGTTTTTTCGGCCCAGTTCACGGGTTAACTTTATTCTTTGGGCTTCTCCACCGGATAAAGTTGGAGCGGGCTGCCCAAGCCTGAGATAACCCAGCCCGACTTTTTTCAAAAGACTTAATTTCCTTTTTAAAACAGGGTGTGCATGCAGGTATTCAAACGCCTCATTCGCAGTCATATCAAGAAAATCTGCAATATTTCTCCCTTTATATTGGACAGATAGGGTTTCTTTATTATACCTCTTGCCTTCACAACGGTCACATGTGACAAAAACATCCGGCAGAAAGTGCATCTCGATTTTTTTGACTCCAGCACCCTGGCATTCTTCACATCGCCCCCCTGGAATATTGAAACTAAAACGGCCTGCTTTATAGCCTCTGATTCTTGACTCTCGGGTCATTGAAAATAGTTGCCTCAAATGTGTAAATACGCCAGTATAAGTGGCCGGGTTGGAGCGCGGGGTTCTTCCAATCGGTTTCTGGTCAACGGAAACAACTTGGTTGATTTGTTCGATTCCAAGGATTGCTTGATGCTTTCCTTGCTTTTGCTTTGCATGAGCAAACTTGTTCAATAGGCTTTTGTAAAGAATATCATAAATTAACGTGCTTTTCCCTGAGCCTGAAACACCTGTGACTGCCACCATAACAGACAAAGGAACGCGCACATCTATATCTTTTAAATTGTGTTCAGATGCCTTTACAATAGTCAGCCATCTCTGTGGCTCCCTTCTTTTATAAGGGAGAGGAATCGATTTTTCTCCACGGAGGTATTGTGAGGTCAATGAATCTTTTTCGACAAGAATCTGCTGAAGATTTCCTGATGCGACCACAGTGCCTCCCTTCTCTCCTGCTCCAGGACCTAAATCCAGAATATAATCAGCAGAGCGAATCGTCTGTTCATCGTGTTCAACAACAACAATAGAATTCCCTTCATCACGAAGGTCTCTTAACAAAGATATCAAGCGGGTATTGTCTCTTTGATGCAGTCCAATAGTTGGCTCGTCAAGAACATAGAGGATTCCTCTCAAGCGGGAACCGATCTGTGCTGCCAGACGTAAGCGCCGAGCTTCTCCTCCTGAAAGGGAAGCAGTTGAGCGCATCAATTGGAGATATGACATTCCGAGGTCAAGCATGATTTGAATTCGAGCGAAAATTTCGCTAATGATCCTTGAGGCAATATGATGTTTAGAGCCAGAAAATTCGCATGAAGCTAAGCCATCCATTAGCTGGCTAACAGGCAAAAAGCTCCATTCATATATGTTTTTATCCCCTATTTTTACAGCCAAACTTTCTATTCTCAGGCGGCTTCCTCCACATATGGAGCAGATGTCATCGGTCAATTGAATCTCTCCCTTGTGATCGAACGTTGTTTGATACCCGAGGCCAAGGCAGTTCGGGCAAGCTCCATATGGACTATTAAAGGAAAATGACCGTGGCTCTGCTTCAGGAAGGCTAATGCCACAGAAAGGACAAAGCAAACTTAGAGAATAATAGGATTCCTCCCCGCTTTTTTCTATCACCAAAAGATTCCCTTCAGACATCGCCAGGGCAATATCCACAGCTTCTTTCAATCTTTCTTGTCCTCCTGGAGAGGATACAGGAACTTCATCGATTAAAACTTCAATAGTATGTGTCTTGGTTTTTTCCAGGATTATCTCTTCTTCAAGTTCTCTCCAGAATCCATTAACGCGTATCCTTAGAAATCCTTTTTTTCTCAACTTTTCAAATAGGCGACGGTACTCTCCTTTCCGGCCTTTAACTACAGGAGACATAACTTTTACTTTTTCACTTTTGGAAGCAGCAAAAACCTTCTCTAAAATTTGCTCTTCAGTCTGTGCGCTTACTTTACGTCCACACCTTGGGCAATGTGAAGTTCCAACTTTTGCAAAAAGAAGCCGTAAAAAATCATAGATTTCTGTAATGGTTCCTACTGTTGAGCGGGGATTTGTGGAAATTGTCCTTTGGTCAATGGAAATCGATGGAGATAGGCCCTCAATGGATTCTACTTCGGGCTTCTCAATTTGTTCGATATATTGGCGTGCATAGGTCGAAAGGCATTCTATATACCGCCTTTGCCCTTCAGCAAAAAGCGTATCAAAGGCAAGAGATGACTTTCCTGATCCACTGGGACCTGTGACAACAATCAATCGATTCCGTGGCAAGCTGACACTAACATTTTTCAAATTGTGTTGAGCCGCATTTTTAATGTAAATCTCTTTAAGCATTACGTTTTATTTTAATCCTTTATACGTATTTTAACAAGGATGAGTAAGCATCTCTATTTCCGTGATGAGGGAAACATCTGACCTAATTGAGAAGTGCGGCGACGGTTCCTCTCCATCTGAAGCCCATTGTGGAGGGTGGGAGGGTCTTGGCAAAGATGGAGGGGAACCGGCGCTG
>DAOUSP010000235.1 GCA_030627155.1 Candidatus Aminicenantota bacterium | reverse complement strand
CCATCCGAAGCCCATTGTGGAGGGGGGGAGGGTCTTGGCAAGGATGGAGGGGGAACCTGCGCTGTGACAGATTACACGTTCATAATTAACTGTCACGGAAATAGAGATGCTTCCAGCAAAATAAGTATGCATCATCATAGAAGTTTTGAGGCTGCCGAAGGGGAAGAGAGGGAATGGTGTATAAAATCTGAGGGGAGCAAAGCCATCCTCGGGTCTTTCCGGCTTAAACCTAACGGTTATTTTTTCAGCTTATTTTTAAGCTCTTCTATTTTTTTTGAGACTTCTCTATATTCTGGATTCCATTTTTCGACTTCACTATAAAGCTTCAAAGCTTTTTTTAGATTATTCCTTTGTTCATAAATAGAAGCCTCTTCATATTTCAAAGCAAAAAACTGGAATGTTCCTTTATCTGAAAGATTCTGCGCCTTTCCCAGCCATTTTAACGCTTCGTCGAAATCCTTCTTATTCCTGTAGCAAATGCTTAATGCACTATAAGAATCCATAGCAAGGGACTTGTCTTGTGCCGCAAGCTTAAACTCTTCAATGGCCTCATCGAATAATCCCTGCTCAATAAAGACAATGCCCAGATTGTACCGGCTTTCATAATCTTTTTTGTCAACTTTCTCATCAAGAGCTTTTCTGAATTCTGCAACAATATCACTCAGGGCTTTCTCAACAATCGTTGTGTCTCCTCTTATTTGATAGCTGTAAATTTCTTTAATAGCTTCTAACTCTTCTCGAATCTTTCCAGAGAGGTCATAATATTCTTTCTCTCCAGTATCCAGGGACACGATTGGAATAATATCTGTTTCAGCAAAAATATCTGCTGCTGTAAGTTTCTCCGCTTCATCATCTTCAAGATAATCAGAAGATAGTCTTTCTGCTTTTTCCTTCTCTCCAAATAATACTGTCTCTTTTTTTGAAACCTTTTCTATACGCTTTGGGATTTCTTCTAAATCAACCTGAATGGGCATGTTTCGAATAGACTCAATCTTTTTTTCAATGACAGACTCATCAGGAAATTTCATTCTTAAGTTCTCAAGAATGCGCATGGCGTTTTTTATTAAGCCCTGTTCCACGTAAAGATCTGCCTTTGCTAAACTGTCTTCAATAATCTTCTTGATTTTATCCGAGTTGTAGAGAGAATCCTCTGCCCCTACCTCTTCCTCCAAAACTCCAAGCTCTTCCTTGAATTTCTTGTACTGCTCGTAATACTCTTTCCTTTCAGGAAATATCCTTACCATTTCTTCCAATAGTGCAAATTGTTTTTCAGCAAGGTTTTTTTTCTTGTATTCTTCTAATATAATCCTGTACACCTTTTCCAGATTTTGCACCTGGTTTTTTGCCTTATAAATGTGAGCCAATTTCTCTAAAGTTGGAAGATGTGGCTTTTTAGCTGACAAAATGAGCCCGAGAAGTCCTATTGCTTTATTTTCTATTTGTTTCCGCATCAATGCTTCTACCAAGGGTTCATAGAGTCTAAAAGCATGGTCTAATTTATCTTCAAGAATATATATTTTTCCTAATTTTATTCTCACATCAGCATCTTTTGGCCTTAGGGTGATAATTTTCAAAAAGACTTCTTCGGCTTTTTTATGATCTCCTTCTTTGAAACAAATATCCCCTAACAAATTGAGCGCCTTTAAATTTTCCTTGTCTTTTCTAAGGATTTGATTCGCTAATTGAATAGCTTCTTTCTTCTTGTCTTCTTTCTCAAATATATCAATTAGATTACCAAGTGTTCTCGTATGGCCATTATTTAATGTTTTTGCTTTGTTGAGGATTTCCTTAGCCTTACTGAAATTATTTTTCTGAATTTGATATTCTGCCACTTCATTAAGTTCTTCAACGACTTTATCAGTCTGGCCTTCTTTCTCATACAGCTCAGCCAGGGTTAATCGGGATTCTATATCGGCCGGACTCAAGTCAAGTAAAAGCTCATACGTTCTAATCGCTTCCTTATTATTATTCTCTTTTAAAAATTTCTTGGCTAAATTCAAATATTCTGATCTGGCCTCGGAAGTAAAGCCGTGGTCGCGGTAAATAGAGGCTAATTTTTTTGCCGCACCCCAATCTTCAGGAACTAATCGAGAAATGCGTTTATAAATTGCAATCGCTTTTGAATAGTTTCCGCAACTTTCATAAAAAATGGCTATCCTCTTTAGTTCCTCTACAGCTTTGTCGTTCTTCTTTAATTTTATGTATATATCGCTGATAATATTCCGGATATTAATATCTTGCTCATCTCCAGTTAGTAGCTTTTTGTACTCCTCGATTGCATCCTGGAATTTTCCTTTCTTTATTAATTTCTCCGCTATTGATTCAATTCTGGCTCTATTTATTTGATTATCACTCATTTTTTTCTTTGCCCAAGATTAAAAGTAAATCTATGCAATGGTGTTGGCCCCATTTTTTTGAGTGCAACATAATGTTCCTTTGTCCCATACCCTTTATTTTTGGCAAATGAATATCCTTCATAAATTACGTCCATTTGATACATCATATCATCCCGCATTACCTTTGCAACAATAGATGCAGCAGCAATAGAAATACTTATTTTATCACCTTGTGAAACACCTGCCTGAGGATAATTTACATCATTCAGGTTGAACCCGTCAACCAAAAGAAAATCAGGAGCTACAGGCATACT
>DAOUSP010000147.1 GCA_030627155.1 Candidatus Aminicenantota bacterium | reverse complement strand
AATTATTCATAAAAACTTCTATGATAAGATTGTCATCGCGAGCGAAGCGACGTCTGCGGCAACCTCGACTCGTGAATAACCCAGGTTATAGGACTTTTCATAGCTTTTATCTTATTTTATTCTTATGCTCTGGTCAACTATACATCAGATCTAAAGAACTTTATCATGCGAATGAAGCACTTCTTTTAGACTCTTAACATTTTTAGACTCTTAAAAGGGGAAAAATCTGAACTTTATATTTTTTATAAGTTATCGCTATTGTTGACCAGAAACTAAAATCATGCTAATTTTTCATTAAATGAAATTCTTGAAAGTTTTAATAAACTCATTAATCAGCGCTGTTTTATTCAGCAGTCTCATTGCCATTCTTATCTATGACTTGAATATCCAGATGAACTTTCTTTTTTCGACCTTTTGCCAACTAACTCTTTTTATCATTATGACCTATGGACTGTTTATTGTTATTTTCTGTATTATCATTTTTTACATCATACAATTTTTTCATGGAAAAAAAATTCAGCTCCCAATAATCTCAACATCTTTTCTCATGATGAGCTTCTCTCTACTCATTCTCTTTTTCTGTATAATTTTTAAAGCTAATCTTAATTTCTTCCAGTCTTTTTTCAACCAACAAACACAAACACTTTTGAAGAATCAATATCTCATGTTCTTAGTTCTCGGTTCCTTAGGCCTTATCCTTTTTTATGCTTATCGCAAACTTCGAAAAAACAAGCTTATTCTCTTAATTTACTTCTTATGTTTCATAACAGTCATGATATTTTCTGTTCACCAGAGAACAAGCTTTCCTGCACTTCATAAACCTGGTAAAACAGCGCAACTGGAAGCCAAGGAAATCGATAAAAAAATCACAATCATTGGTTTAGAAGGACTGAGCTTTGATTTTTTAATTCCTCTAATTAATGAAGAAAAGTTGCCTAACTTTTCATGGCTTATGGAAGAAGGGAGCTGGGGAAAACTGATAAACTTCACCCCAAACGAACCTATCATTTTAAATAGTTCTTTTAATAGTGGCAAGCTCCCTTCAAAACACCGCCAACTTTCAATATTCAAATATTTTCTTCCAACCCTTAAGCAGGAAATCGAAGTCGTCCCTCGCTATATTCTTTTCCGGCAATTCACGCGAATAAACCTGTTGCTGACCTCCTCAAATCCAACAAATACCGACACAATAGACATATGGAAAATCTTTAAAGACAATAACACGACGTATCTAAAAAGAGACTGGCCTTACAGTAGAAACCTACAAACGCCTTCACTGGAGTCAGAAAAATCCTTTAATCGTTTCTTTGATGAATTGAGCCATGACGGCAATCCGCTTGTAAACATTTTGAAACAGGCCTTCTATATAGATTTTGATTTCGAAAAAAAAGTGGCCCAGGAAAGGAACGAGACTCAACCCCGATTGACTTATTTCATGTTGAATGGGTTAAACACTGTTGAAGTCTATTTTTATAAATACAGTTTTCCTGAGTTTTTTGGAGAAATCTCTCAGGAAGACATAAATAAATATCACGCGGTCATTGAAAATTACTATAAATTTTATGACCAGATCCTTGGGAAATATTTGACAACTCTGAAAGAAGACGAGCTTCTTGTGATTTACTCTCCCCATGGCATTGAGCCCCTTCCAGTATGGAAGCGAATTGTTGATTGGATTTTAGGAAATACTGAACTATCAGCCACACATGACCTTGCTCCTGATGGAGTTGCCTTTTTCTTTGGTAAAGAAATAGCACGTGGAAAGAACGTCGAAGGTATAAGTATAATTGATATTGCTCCTACCCTTCTTTATTATCTCGGCCTTCCTGTTGGAAAAGACATGGATGGCATTGTCCAAAGCCCAATTTTTTTGAATTCCTTCACAGCGGAAAATCCTGTATTTTACATATCGTCCTATGAAGAGATAGAGATAGTGAGGAGGGAGGAGTTAGGAGAAAAAAATAATTAATTACTGTTTACTCCTCACTACTTACTACTCACTTATTCGGTGAGGAGTATTAAATTAAAGTCTTCACTGTTTACTCTTTACTACTTACTACTAACTATTTAACGAGATTGCCGCGCTCCTGACGGAGCTCGCAATGACGAGAAAAGACAGTGAGGAGTTAGGAGTAAAGAGGGAAAAGTAAATTGTGAGGAGTTAATTTAAATTGTATTCTATACTCCTTACTCCTCACTCTTTACTATTCACTTAAGATTTATTTAATAATTTTAAGGATTCGGTTCCAGCGTGCTTTAGGAATAAGTCGTGCAAATTTTTTCAATCTCTCTTTGATGCTTGTCTTTTTGTAGGCATCATTTTCAGCTTCATATGAAAAATATATGGTCCAAGGCCGTCCCTTGATATGCTCATAAGGCAAAAATCCCCAGTACCGGCTGTCAAGACTGTTATCGCGATTATCTCCCATGACAAACAAGTGCCCTTTTGGAACGACCACTGGGCCAAAGTTGTCCCTGATCATATCATCATAGTGATAATAGTTATTCCTTTTATAAACTTGACTGTCAATATGTACTTTATATGTTTCAGGAATAGGATTATCATCGATATAGACCTGCTTGTCTTTTATCTCCACCTTTTCCCCTTCCAAGGCAATAACTCTTTTTACATAGTCCTTGGATAGATCACGTGGATACTTAAAGACAGCGATATCATATCTCTTTACATCCCTTCCCGGGAGGATCCCCTTCTCAAATGAAAACACAGGTTTCACGTAAGCTAATTTATTGACAAGAAGGAAATCACCAATAAGAAGGGTCGGCTCCATGGAGCCCGTTGGTATCTGAAATGCCTGAACAATAAAAGTCATCACAAAAAAGACAAAAACAGCTGTTTCTGCGATTAGTTCAAAATACTCGCGAAAAACGCTGATTTCCCGTTTCTTTTTTCTTTTCTTATCCATGTTACATCACAAATTAGTTGATTAATATATTACAAAAAACAATATCCAGCAAGATATTTCTTTCCATTGTAAGCATCTTTATTTCCGTGATGAGGGAAACATCTGACCTAATTGAGAAGTGCGGCGACGGTTCCTCTCCATCTGAAGCCCATTGTGTAGGGTGGGAGGGTCTTGGCAACGATGAGGGGAACCGGCGCTGTGATAGATTACACCTTCATAATTAACTTTCACGGAAATAGAGAAGCTTCCTATTTCAATTCAATCAACTTATAGTCTGTTGTACCCAAACCGATTTCAGCTCCATGTCTGAGCTGAACCGACCAGTCTACATCATGAAAAGCCCTCAAAATATCCTTGCCTGCTTTTCTATTCACCAAATCAACAGAAGCTTGATCCAGGGCTACTGGATCATGCGAACCAAGGATTCCAATATCCCCTGCAATAATCTGTCCATCCTTAGACATGCAATCACAATCTTTTGTGATTTTAAGAAGGTAATTAAGGAAGCAAATATTTCCTTCAAATCTTTTCCAGACACTGTAAGCATACTCAGCCATTTTTTCCTGAATTCGACCACAGTCTTCATCCCAGCGCATCTTTACAGCTCCTGAGGGGCAAATAACAAGGCATTCTCCACAGCCAATACATTTATCTTTTACAATGAAGGCACTGCCATCTTTTTGAATCATGGCGCCGGATGGACAAAATTCAAAACAAAGCAAACATTCTTTGCATGCTTTTTGATTGACCCAAGGATGCACATCCGAATGCTGCTCAAGCTTACCCGCTCTTGAAGCACACCCCATACCAATGTTTTTTATTGCAGCACCAAATCCCATAAGGATATGGCCTGTAAAATGGCTGAGACAAACGAGCATATCGGAATTTAAAAATGCACTCGCTATCTTCGCAGATTTAATATGAGAAAGCCCAACTTTTACTTCACCACTATCACGGCCCACCAGGCCATCAGCAATAACAATGGGAACATCAAGTTTACTCTGTCTAAAGCCATGCCCCCATGCCAATCGAAGATGGTCAACAGCATTTGACCTTTTTCCTGCATAAAGAGTATTTGTATCTGTAAAGAAAACCCTGGATGTGTTATTTCTTATCTGTGTTATTATCCTTTTCAGCCAAAAAGGATTTATATATCCAGTATTTCCTTTTTCGCCAAAATGTATTTTTAGAGCAACAAAGGAATGGCTGTCTAATTTTGGAGTCAATCCAAATTTTTCGAAAATTTTTTCTGACTTTAAAGCCAATACCTCTT
>DAOUSP010000233.1 GCA_030627155.1 Candidatus Aminicenantota bacterium | reverse complement strand
TGAATAATCCAGGTTAAAAACATCTTTTATTTCAGCTGTTTTTAATGATTGCAACTTCTTCCTGTTCTTTATAATGGACTGTTATCATTCCCCAAATGGTTTGTATGCTGACTTCTCCAGAAAATTCGCACAAGGCCGAAGTCTGTTGCAGAAATGCATAAATATCTTTTCCAACTTCAAAAAAATTCAGGAGCATCGGTAGCGAAAAATCCTTTTCTCCATAGGCCTCAATGTTTTTATCTACATCAATCTGGCCTTTGCCTATTTCATGTCCACCAATCTTGATTTCATAGCTTATACGGTCTATAAGAAGCTCAAACCCGTTTTGATTAGATAATTTCACATGGAGATTTATATCCGCTCCACCAATAGTCAAATCATTTACTTTTAAGGCCACGATTTTAACATCAGGCTTTTTAAAAATAGGGAATTCCCCAGAGAAAGCAAAAGAAAGATGTCCTTTTTCTCTCCCCTTCTCTGAAAATGCAAGTTTTCCCATTAAATAACACATGGCTTTATCTTTGTTTTCAGCTTCACTCACTGTGCGAAACAGATGCTCATATGTAACCTTCACAGGGATTGCAATCAATGAGTTTTTCCTCGCATCAATCTGAATCGACTCATCTAAAGAAGTGTTTAACCGAAGATATTCCTTTTGATTCACTACAAAACGATAAGAATAGCCGGAAAGCTCATAGGTTTTTTTGGAGGTGTTGCTTATTTTTACGTAAAAAACCAACGAAAGACCTGTGGGCTTGAGATCTTTTATGACTTTATCTTCCAATGATATCTGAAGGTCGTCTTTTAAACCTCCATTTAAGGTCAGTACCAATAATACCCAGAAAGCCGCACTATAAAAACAGATTTTTTTCACCATGGCATTCCTTCTTTTCTATTTTTGAGAATTAAGCATACATCATTGGCTTTGTAAGGACAAGTCCTCGAGTATCAAAAAAAATGTTTGAATTGCTTTCTAAAGTATACATATAATAATAGAAATAGTTATGGATTATGCAAAATCATATCTTAAATTAAAGGAGGTTTATTCATGAAAAGAGCTAGTGTTGTTCTTTTTTGCTTTCTTTTTTTGGTCTCTTCTTTTTCTTTATTCAATGCATGCTCCCCTAAAGAAAAAGTCATCGAAAAGCAGATGATTCAAATCGGAGATGCAGAACTTCAAGAGAAAAATGAAGCTATTTATAAAAAGAGAGAAATCAGAGGAAAAGAACGAGAATATCTATCGTTAGATTTTTCCAGAATTGTAAGCCCTGCCTCGCTTGATGAATTCACACAACTTTCCCATCTTCCCCCAATACGTCAATACAGAACAGGAACCTGCTGGAGCTTTGCAACAACATCCTTTCTGGAATCAGAGCTTAATCGACTCGGAAAAGGAGAGGTTAAGCTTTCAGAAATGTATACGGTCTACTGGGAATATGTAGAAAAAGCCAGGCGCTTCATCCAGGAGAAAGGCGATTCCTTCCTTGGGCAAGGTTCAGAACACAACGCTGTTATTGAACGAATGAAACAATATGGGGCTGTGCATGCCTCGGATTACACAGGCCTCCTTCAAGGGCAAACAGAGCATGATCATTCAAAACTTTTTCAAGAGATAAGAAACTACCTTAATTTTTGCAAGGAAAATGAATATTGGGACGAAGATAAAGCCATTAGTTATGTCAAGAGTATATTAAACAAACATCTTGGACCACCCCCTGAAACAATCGAAGTCAACGGAGAAACCATGACGCCCAAAGAATATTTGGACAAAGTGCTTGAACTCCCTCTTAATGATTACGTGTGTTTCATGAGTTTTAAATACCTTCCTTTTTACACAAAAGGCGAATATAAAGCACCTGACAACTGGTGGCACAGCAAAGAATATTACAATGTTCCTCTCGAAGATTTTTATAGTGCAATCGAGAATGCACTAAAAAATGGATACACTGTTGCTCTTGGAGGCGATGTTTCAGAACCCGGAATAAACGGGGAAGAAGATATTGCTATAGTGCCAACTTTTGACATCCCTCAAAAACTCATTGACCAAGAGAGCCGGGAATTCCGGTTCACGAACAGAACTTCCTCTGATGACCATGCGTTCCATGCTGTTGGATATACGAGCACACAGCCACACACTTGGTTATTAATCAAGGATTCTGGAGGAGGAGCTCATCGTGGAAAATTCAAAGGATATTATTTCTATAGAGACGATTTCGTAAGACTCAAAGTGTTAAGCTTTATGGTACATAAAAATGCCGTTAAAGATCTTCTTGCAAAATTTTCAGAATAATTGCAAGAAGCCCCAAAGAAGATGTCCTGAAAAATATTTTTCAAAGGCATAAGACATTAGATATAAAGGATAGAGCATTAACTGAAATAGAGTTCTTATTATGGATTGGGCCAAAAACTTCATATAGGGAAAAGGGCGTAAATGAAAATTTTGAACGCAACATTTAGAGAAAAGGATTTTTTCATAAAGCATTTCGGTGATGATATCTATGCTGTTGGTGGATATGTCCGCGACCTATTACGGGAAAACCCTTCGGAAGATGTCGATATCCTTATAATTCATCATACGGTTGATGAGGTCGTAAATAAATTAAAACCTCTCGGAAAAGTTGACCTTGTTGGCAAAAGTTTTGGTGTCATCAAATTCACAAT
>DAOUSP010000057.1 GCA_030627155.1 Candidatus Aminicenantota bacterium | reverse complement strand
GAGTTTTTTGGCTGGTATTTTTCTTGCGACATCTCTTAAACTATGCGCTTTTGGAAAAGTTATGATTCCTGAAAAAGAAATCAGGAAACTTTTTTCCATCATTTGTTTTGCAAACTCCCAGTCTTCTGTGAAGCAATGAAGGATTCCTCCGCAAGTAAAAAGTTCTTCTTTAATGGCGTTAGCGATTTCTCTGGCTGCCTGTCTGCTATGTACAATCACTGGAAGACTTAAGTTTTTGGCTAAATTGAGCTGTTGGCGAAAGACATCTATCTGTTTTTTAGGCGAAGAGAAGTTATAGTGGAAGTCGAGGCCGATTTCGCCAATAGCACAAATATTTTTAGCTTTTGCCAACTCTTCTATTTTTTCCATAGAATCTTGAGTGAAATGCTTAGCATTGTGTGGGTGAATTCCAATGGCTGTAAGGATGTTTTTATGACTTTCATTGAGATGCATGCCAATTTGAAGTTCATTAGAATTTGTAAACTCCACAGGACAAAGTATGGCCTGGATTCCTTCCTCGAAAGCTCTATGAATCACCTGAGAACGGTCTTTGTCGAAATCAGCCATACTAAGATGGGCATGCGAATCTATCAGTGCTGGTTTCATTATATATATTATATATTTGAAATAGAAAACAGAAAATGTTAGCCAATTAATAATGAAAAGGGAGAGATGACTTCTCGGTCAACTCTCCCTTTTATTCTTTTTCTTATATCTTATGGATTTATTCCATAATCTTTTTTCTGAGCTGTCTTAGATGGAGACCTCCGAAGCTGAGGACTTTTTTGAGGAATTCTTTACGGCTGAAAGATTCTCCCTTCATTTTCTGATACTCTATTTCTGCTTCCATAAGTTCTTGCATTCCTATATATGCATAAGTCGCGTCGCCTGGTAAAAGGGCGATTCTATCCCAATTTCTTTCGGCTTCTGCCTTAGTTTGAAAGCCTCCTCTCATCATATAATCAATAGCCTGTTCTTTTGTCATGCCTCCTTCATGGATATTTAATTCAAGTAGAAAGTCGATAACAGCTTTCAAGCGGTATTTCAGTTGGTTCAATCGAAGCCGGAGATCATAATTTCCAAATCCGGAGGATACAAGCATCTCTTCAACAAAAACCGGCCAACCCTTTATAAGAGGATTATTTGGATATAATTTTCTCACAAGAGAAGGGTTTTGTCTGGCGAAGAAAATTGGAACGAATTCTCCGGGATAGACTTTGCGGACAACATAAAAGGGAAGGAAATAATTATTGTATTCTTCCAGGAGGGATTGGACTTGTTCTTCTGAGAGATCGTCAGCAAGAGGAGAAATTTGGCATGTATAAGTTCCATCAGTTTCATAAACTCCAGGGATAGAAAGTCTTGTCCAGGTTATTCCCTGATTTTCAAGAGGCATTTGCTCGATCAGGAGGGGTGTGTCAGGAATATCAATGAGCTCGTTGTCAACAATAAATTTTTTTATTTCTTCGGAAATACTTTTTATTTTATTTATAAATTCACTTTGGGGAACATGATCGCCTTTTATTTTATCAAGAACATGGGAGATCATTGTGTTTTTCAACTGCTCTTCAGTAAGGGTTGCCGGAGGGTGTTCTACGTTAAATTTAGGGTCCATTATTTTATAGAAGGGTATGCTCACAAGGAACATTTCTCTACGAATATTGTTGTAGTCAGCCCTTGCTCTTGCAATGAGCTCTTCTAATGTGATGTTGTTCTGCAATTTTATGCGCAAGAGTTTGCGATGGGCCTCACCAAGCCTGAAGTTTCCTGTTGAACGAGGAAGTAGTTCATTTTTTAGAAAACTTTGATAGCTTTCGAGTTCAGGGAGAACTTTTGACAAACCAGATTCAAGTTTGGATTTATGAGCTGCAGGGGCCTGTGCAATCAATTGAGATAGTTCATTTCTATAAAAATCCAATATTGCAGGAAATTGTTTAATTGCAATCTCTGTGTAAATTTGAGGAGGGTTTTTTAAATTTTCTTTTGCTTGTTTGATTAATTTGGGGAGGTCTTTGATTCTTTCTACAGCGTTTTTGGCTCTTGTGTCTAATGGAGCAAAGTCCTTTGTAAGGAGGCTGCGGATGCAGTTTATAAAAATATCGTTGTAAAAAATGGGGTTATACTCCCAGGGAAGAAGAGCTTCATGCTTTAATAGCTCGTATTCTAAGGCATCTATAATCATCATGAAATCGTCTTGTAAGTCTGGGCTTAATTTGGATTGGTCAACTTTTGCCACGAATTCTTGATTGAACTTGTCCAAAGCTTCATGTCGTTTTTCAATGTTTTTCTTGCGTAAGTCTTCTAATTTATTGTCATAATTATGATATCCAGTAAGAGTTGCTGCTGTAGGATAAAACTTCCACAATTCATTAAGATAAGAATCCAGAGCTTTTTGGAATTTTGCCTCTTCGCTGTTTTGCTGTGCAAAAACCATGCACATTCCTATAAATGCAAACATTAAGATGAAAAGGGGAATGAATGTTTTCTTCATTAGTTCCTCCTTAAAAACAGTTTTTATTCAAAATTCTTTTTTAGTTGATAAAATATATATTATCCTATCATAAATTTATTTTTTTATACAAGATGAGAATTGCAACTTCTCTACCACCGAATGACTGCTGAAGCCCAGGTGAAACCGGAGCCGAACGCTGTTAAAACAATTAAGTCGCCTTGCTTTATTCTTCCTTCTTTTACAGCTTCATCCATAGCAATTGGAATTGAAGCAGCAGTCGTGTTTCCAGTGCGATGAATGTTTCTTAGGACTTTTTCAACAGGGATTTTTAACTTGTGAGCAACCATCAGACTAATGCGGTCATTAGCTTGATGTGGAATAAGATGATCTACGTCCTCGATTGTCAGGTTGTTGTGTTTCAGTGCGGCATTAACAGCTTCAGGCATCTTTTCTACGGCATTTTTAAAAACAGTCTTTCCATTCATGCGAGGGAAATACCTTTTGCTTTCAAGCATTTTTTCGGAAAAGACAGGATTATCTTTTGAGCTTGGCTTTTCCATTAATAATCCTGAAGCAAATCGTCCATCAGAAAATAAATGTGTAGAAAGAATCCCACGCCCATCATTACTGTGGTTTGGCTCCAGAATAACGGCTGCAGCGCCATCTCCAAAAAGCGCAGCCATGTCTCTTCCATCGTCAGAATAATCCAGGTTTGAGGACTGGAGTTCTGCAGCCACAAGAAGAATCTTCTTGTAAGTCTGTGTTTTGATATACTGGTCAGCAACGGAAAGTGCATAGATAAAGCCACTGCATTGATTCCGCACATCCAGAGCGCCAATTTGATTAAGACCTAATTTAGATTGGACAAGTACGCCGATTCCAGGGAAGTAATAATCAGGAGATAGTGTGGCGGCTATGATGAAATCGATTTCTGATTTATCGATCTTGGCATCTTCAATAGCACGCAATGCAGCTTCATAAGCAAGGTCAGATGTTCCTACACCAGGGTCAGCATAATGTCTCTCCAGGATTCCTGTCCTCTGTCGGATCCATTCATCAGAAGTGGGCATTATTTTTTCTAAGTCAGCATTTGTGATTATTCTGGGAGGAAGGAAATGAGAAATTCCTTTTATAAAAGTTGTTACACTCATTTTAATTTCGCTAAATTATAATAAATGAATCAAAAAAAATAAAGAAATAATTTTCTTGACTCATTTAAAGCATGTAAGTCATAATCAAATTCCAGGGATAAGTCAAGAAAACATGAGCTTAAAAAAAAACATATGTTTTACGAGTTTGATTTTGCTTTTATTAATAATTGGCCTATATGCGGATGAAGAGCTTTTAAAAGTTGAGGCCTCAATTAGCCCCGAACGCCTTTCCCGTAGCCAAGAAGGGAAAGTTAGTCTCAAGATAAAGGTTCAGAAAGGAGTCACAATAAATCCGCAACCTGTTTTTACAATTGAATTAAGTCCTTCAGATGCCCTTGTTTTCCCAAAGAACTTTTTCACTGCCTCTGATTTGGAGATAGAAATTTTGGAAAAAGATGGTGAAGAATACTTGAATTTCAAAGAGCCAATAGAAATTCCTTTTACAGTCAGCTTGGATGCCAAGCGAGGTTGGCATGTCCTTGAAGGAAAGGTTAAATATTTTGCTTGTTCAAAGAAAGAAGAATGGTGCCTTAAAAGCACAACAAAATTTTCTGCCTCATTCTATACTCGAAGCTCTATAAATAAAAAGAAAAAATAACTTATTGAGGAAGTTCCACCAGATAAAACTTTATAAGTTAGAAGGATTTTCCCAGAGGCAAAAAATGTAAATAACCAGATAATCTTACAGCCATTTATTTTCAAGATACCAGTCGATCGTTTCTTGAATTGCCTCTTGCAGGGAATATTTTGGACAAAAAGATAATAGCTCTTTTGCTTTAGTTGTGTCAGCGACCCATCCTTTTTGTTTCATTTCTTTGAATTTATATAAATTCAAAGGGCTTGGTTTTTTGCTTATCCTGGAACTTAGATTAGAAGCCAGGGCTGCAAGAAATAAAGCAGGGAAAGGAATTTTTACTGTCCTGGCACTTTTTCCTAATCCCTTTGCAACCATTTTGCCGAATTCGTCCCAGGAGTAAGGTTGTGGGTCAGCTATATGAATAATCTCTCCGCTTTTAAGGTCTTTTTGTGTTGAGAGGTCAAGCGCATGGACTAAATCTTTTACATAGCACATGCTAAGCAGCCGTTGTTTATGGCCGATTGAAGGGAGAGCGCCTTTTTGAATTATTCTAAAATAAGGGAGAAAATCTTTGTCTCTTGGGCCGAAAACAGCTCCGACTCGAATAATGACAAGCGGGAATTCATTTTTAAATTTTAAAGCTTCTTTCTCGCCCAATAATTTACTTTTCCCATAAGGAGTAACAGGTTGCGCTTCTAAGTCCTCTTTAACAGGCTGTCCATTAAAGGATGGCCCTGTAGCAGCAAGGGTGCTAAGATAGATAAATTTTTTTGGGTAGACTTTTTGTGCGACAATGGACTTAAAAAGGCTTGCTGTTCCTTCCTGGTTTACTGTATAATAAGCAGCCGAATTGTAGGCTTTTGTTAGTCCTGCAAGGTGAAAAACATAATCAATATCAGATGGAAGAGAAGGAATGGAAAAAAGGTTTCCCTCCAAGAGCTGGACATCTAGTCCATTGAGCCATTTTGTATTGTTGCGGTTTCTGACAAGTGCGTATATTCGGACTTTATATTTATTTAATAAGAAATCAATAAGATGACTTCCAATAAAACCAGTTCCGCCAGTGATAAATACTTTCATTATAAAGATTCTATGAAAATTGCCTATTTGGGTCAAATTAAACATGTCTCATGCATGGAAATACTGACCTTTCAAGTAAAAGTTTTTTCTCAGAAAGGAGGAGAAAGTGGGTGTTTTTGATAAATGCTACGATTTTACACGGGCTGAAGAAGCGATGGAAAAGGGAATTTATCCCTACTTTACACCTATTGAAGAGGTAAAAGGAAATATAGTAAAAGTTGATGGTCATGATATGATTATGGTGGGTTCCAACAATTATTTAGGGTTGATTAACCATCCTCGGGTTCTCAAAGTTGCTAAGGAAGCTATAGACAAATATGGTGTAGCAACTTGCGGCTCAAGATTTTTAAACGGAACTTTGGACATTCATGTGGAGTTGGAAGAAAAATTAGCAAGATTCATGAAAAAAGAAGCAGCGCTTGCATTTAGCACAGGATTTCAGACAAACCTTGGAATCGTATCAACACTTGTAGGGCGTGGAGATGCAGTGATTACAGACAGAATGGTACATGCGAGTATAATTGATGCTTGCCGCCTTTCTTATGGGAAGATTTATAAATATAACCACAATGATATAAGTGACTTGGAAAGAATATTTGATTCGATTAATAATGAAACAGCGAAGCTGATAATAGTAGACGGAGTCTTCAGCATGGAAGGGGATCTGGCTAATCTGCCTGAAATCGTTAAAATTGCAAAGAAATATGACGCCAGAGTCATGGTAGATGATGCCCACGGTATCGGTGTGATGGGGGAAAATGGAAGAGGAACAGCCGAGCATTTTGGCGTAGAAGATGATGTAGATTTAGTCATGGGGACATTTAGTAAATCCTTCGCTTCCTTGGGTGGATTTGTTGCAGGAGAAAAAAAAGTCATTTCTTACATAAAACATTTTGCCCGTTCTTTGATTTTTAGTGCGAGTATAACTCCTGCCTCTGTAGCAACAGTTTTGGCGACTTTGGATATTATTGAGAAAGAACCGGAGAGAAGAGAAAGATTATGGGAAATTACAAAGAAAATGCGCTCTGGATTTGAGTCAATGGGGTACAATACAGGATACACAGAGACACCTATTATACCTGTTTTAGTTGGGGATGATGAAAAGACCTTTATGTTGTGGAAATTGCTGAGAGAGGATGGAGTATTCACAAATCCAGTCATTTATCCTGCTGTCCCTCAGGGACAGGCCCTTATTCGTACAAGTTATTCAGCCACACATACAGATGAGGAACTAAATACTGTCCTCAATAGCTTTGAAAAGTGTGGAAAAATGCTGGGCATTCTGAAATAATTGAATCGAAAGCATAATTCTTAAGTTTAATATATAATATGAACGTGTGAATAAGGAAAGCGAATACTCCCATGAAAAAAAGCTTTAAAATCCTGTTAATGGCTTTGCTCTTTCTTGGCTTTTTCAATTGGCATGTTGAGGCCTCTGGTACAATTATTCCATTAAATCAAATCAAAGCTGGGATGAAAGGGAAAGGCCGAAGTGTTTTTATTGACAATAAAATCGAAGAGTTTGATGTTGAAATCTTAGGTGTTCTCTATAATTTTCAGCCGAAAAGAAACTTAATCCTGGCAAAGCTTCAGAGCCAGCTTTTGGATAAAGCCGGAGTCATGAGTGGAATGAGCGGAAGTCCTATATATATTGATGGGAAATTAATCGGAGCCGTTGCATATAGCTTTCCTTTTGCAAAGGAAGCCATAGCTGGTATCACCCCCATTGAAGAAATGTTGGCAATTTCAGGAGAAAAGACTCAGAAAACGTCTTTTTCGTCCCAAATGCCAGTAAAAAAATACATGTCCCTTGAGGAACTTCTTGAAATAAATAAAAACTTCTTCATGACGACTTCACCAACATTTGTCGAAAGCCAGGCTTTTTCTCCTTTGACTATTCCTCTTGTTTTCAGCGGCTTTTCTTCAAGAGGGTTCGAGCAGGCCAAGTCGTTCTTTTTGAAAATGGGCTTTAACCCAATAAGATCAGGG
>DAOUSP010000062.1 GCA_030627155.1 Candidatus Aminicenantota bacterium | reverse complement strand
TTTCTTTTTTCTTTTCTTATCCATGTTACATCACAAATCAAAAGTTACGTCTTAAATTAGTTGATTAATATATTACAAAAAACAATATCCATCAAGACATTTCTTTCAAAAATAAGCATCTTTTTTCCCGTGATGAGGGAAACATCTAACCTAATTGAGAAGTACGGCAACGGTTCCTCTCCATCCGAAGCCCATTGTGGAGGGTGGGAGGGTCTTGGCAAGGATGGAGGGGAACCGACGGACAGATTACACGTTCATAATTAACTGTCACGGAAATAGAGATGCTTCCCAAGGCTTACTTTACAAAATGGACAATTAAAAGAGTTAATCAGGGGAAAACAAAAAGGATGCGTTTCTATCGACAGAAGGAAAGATAAAGAGAAGTCTTATGGTTTATGATTTTTCCTCTTCGCTTTTTTGAAAATCTGGGATTTTAGATACTACTTTTTCTTGCCCCAAATAATAACCAATCAAGAAGGCCGAAGAAAAAACCACCACAGCAAAAAGTGATTTTAAGAGATCTTTCATTACATTCTTCCTTTTTTTTATTATATTTAAGATAAATAAAAAAGCAAATCATTTCAAGTTGAATTTTAAAAAAACAATTTTACATTAAAAACATTCTTCATTTGATTTTTTCGCCCTTAAGCACTATATTTTGTGTGGTTTTATTATAGAGGGATTTCTTTCGATAATGAAGATAAAATCATTTTTTGCTTTAATCCTTATCCTTTCTATAACCACAGCTTCCTGGTCCCAGGGAATACGAAAACCTGTTTGCGCTGGAAGATTTTATTCTGCTAAAGCTAATATTCTCTCAGATGAAATCAGTCTATGGCTCGAAAAAGCAAACCCTGAAGCTCCCCAAAAAGACATTAAAGCTATTATTGTCCCTCATGCAGGGCATATTTATTCAGCACATGTAGCTGCTTATGCTTATAAATTGATTCAAGGGAAAGATTATGAATCCGTTATAATCATTGGGCCAAGCCACTATCACGGGTTCCAAGGGTGTTCTATTTACACTCAAGGTGGATATGAAACACCTTTAGGGATAGCCCCTATAGAGGAATCTCTTGCTAAGGAAATCTCCCGCGCTTCTGGATACAAATACATTCCTCAAGCTCACCAGAAGGAACATTCGATTGAGGTTCAAATCCCCTTCATACAAAAAACCCTCCCGAAAGCAAAAATCGTTCCGATTATCATGGGCTATCCCCAGAAAAAAACAATTTACATTCTTTCAAATGCCCTCCAAAAAACACTGAAAAACAAGAACGCTTTAATAGTTGTATCAACAGATTTATCGCATTTTTATCCTAAGAAGAAAGCCAATGATATTGACAGGATAACGATTTCTCTTGTTGAAGAGCTAAAGGTCGAGACGCTCATTCGCAAACTTGAACAAAGGGAAAACATCATGTGCGGCGGTGGGCCTGTTGCTGCGATGTTGCTTTACGCTAAAAATCAAGAACAAGCTCTTGTAAAAGCGCTCCATTATGCAGATTCATCTGCCACCGGAGGCCCTGAATTCCAGGTTGTCGGGTATTTTGCTGCTGCCGTCTATTTTCAGTCATCACACTTAGAGTTTTTGCTTGCTGACGAAGAAAAAGATGAACTCCTGCACACCGCCCGCTCAGCCATCTACTCTTTTATCAGTGAAGGAAAAGTTGTCGACTGCACATCAGAAAATGCCCGCTTATTAGTAAAACGAGGAGCGTTTGTAACCCTTAAAAAACACGGTCGTTTACGAGGGTGCATCGGCTACCTCGATCCAATCCTTCCTTTATGCCAAACAGTAATTCAGGCATCCATTTACGCTGCCACCAAGGATGTTCGCTTTAACCCAGTCTCTTTGGATGAGCTTAATGATTTAGAAATCGAAATCTCTGTGTTATCGCCATTAAAAAAAATCAATAATCCTCGAAGCATTATAGTTGGAAAGCATGGCTTGCTCATATGCAAAGGCGACAAAAGAGGGGTTCTTCTCCCACAAGTCCCTGTTGAAAACCATTGGAACAGGGAAACTTTTTTACAACAAGCATGCCTGAAAGCTGGCTTGTCACGGAATGCCTGGAGATATGGAGCTGACATTTTCATTTTTGAAGCGATTGTTTTTCAATAATATTCGTGCGGAAGCATCTCCATTTCCGTGATGGCCTTATAGCATTGGGGGAGGGTTTGAGCGACATCGGAAGATTTAGCCTTCCCGAGTCGTTCTTCTTGGGAACCCGACGGAGTCGGGCCCGAGGACTGTGTGAGCACGGTACAAATAATTGGAACACCTTAGGATGGCTGAGGTCATCTTGTAGTGAGATCGAATAAACACGCGGAGTTCCGCAGGGCCGAGAAGGTTGACGAGGGAATGGCGTTAAAAATCTGACTGGAGCGAAACCTCCCCCAATGTTTCCTCCTCTATCACGGAAATGGAGATGCTTACTATTCGTGCACAACATATTGATTTTTAAGGTTTCTGTGATATAATAATTTTCTTATTTAGAGAGGTTATTTATACAGGGTGGAAAAATGCCGTTATATGAATACAAATGTAAAAAATGTGGCTCTGTTTTCGAGGTGATTCAGAAGCTCAGCGATACGCCTATAAAAAACTGTTTATATTGCAAAGGACCGGTCAAAAAAATCATTAATGCTCCCGCAATCCAGTTCAAAGGCAACGGCTGGTATGTCACTGACTATGCCAGGAAGGGAAGCACAGAGCAAAAGCCTACGTCCTACACAAAAGGCAAAAGCAGCAAAGAGTCTGTTAAAGAGAAAAAGGTCAGTCTCTCCCCAAAGGATTAAGGCCTGCTCTTAATCTTCCAAATCTCTTTTCTTTTTATGCCTTGTATGCTCTTTTTGACAAGATTTCTTTGAAGGAATAAAATTGTACCTATGAAGATTCTCGTAAGAGCACCAAATTGGATAGGAGATTCTATCCTTGCTATACCTGCCATAAAAAGTTTACATGAGAATTTTCCAGAAGATCAAATGCATATAGCTGCACGAGGTTGGGTCAAAGATTTGTTTTCTTCTTTTGATTTCATTAAAGGAGTAATCCCTCTGCCTGACAATGTAAACTTAAAAAATCTGAGGCAATCTGCAAACAGCTTAAAAGAGGAAGGTTTTCAGGTAGGCCTCCTCCTTACCAATTCATTCTCGTCTGCCCTTCTATTCTTTATGGCAGGTATTCCTCAAAGATGGGGATATGCTGCAGATGGCCGACGCATCTTGCTTACGAAAGGAGTCAGGCCGAGGAAACATCAATTTTCATATTCCCACCATGTGTATTATTATCTCGATTTGATTTCCAGATTAGGGTATAAAACATCCCCTCCCGAGCTGTCCCTCCCTTTAAGCCAAAATCAAGAACAAGAAGCCGTGTCTTTTTTAACATCCGTTGGCATTGATTTCACAAGGCCCCTTGTTATTCTAAATCCTGGCGCCTATTACGGTCCTGCAAAAAGGTGGCCGATATCCAGATTTGCCCGGCTGGCGGAGATGTTACAAGAAAGGAATAACGCAGAAATCCTTATCATCGGCTCTTGTGAAGAAGCTGGGCTGGCTGAGGAAATTGCTGCCCTTATGAAAAAAAGGCCTCACATTCTCGCTGGAAAAACCTCGCTTCCCCTGCTGACAGGAATCATCCATAAAGCCAACCTTTTTATCACTAATGACACTGGTCCTATGCATATTGCAAATGCTTTAAAAACCCCTCTCGTTGCCCTGTTTGGACCTACAAACCCGCATGTTACAGGGCCATTTCAAGAACCCTCAGCGGTCATTAAAAAGGATGTCCCTTGCTGGCCTTGTTTATACAGAGAATGCCCTTTTGACCACAGGTGCATGACGAGCATTGAGTCCGAAGAAGTTTATCTTGCCTGTCAAAAATTTTTATGATGACAAAAAAAAGAGCTGTTTTTCTTGATAGAGACGGAACGATAAACAAAGACGTAGGTTATCCAAATTCGTTCCATCTGATAGAAGTTTATCCTTTCAGCTTTGAAGCTGTCAGGAAAATTAACGAGTCCGGTCTTCTGGCCGTTGTAACAACAAATCAATCGGGTGTTGGACGGGGGCTCATTGAAGAAGAAAATCTTCATGATATTCATGAAAAAATGAGAATGGTTTTTTCCGAGCATAATGCCCGTTTCAACGGGTTTTATTACTGCCCTCATTACACTTTATCAAAAAACCCCAAATACAAAAAAGATTGCTCTTGCCGAAAACCCAATCCAGGGATGGCCTGTCAAGCAGCTCGTGATTTACACATAGATTTACAGAATTCATACATGATAGGAGATAAAGAGGAAGACGTCCTTTTTGGACTAAACATAAAGGCAACACCTGTTCTTGTGTTAACTGGTTTTGGCCAAGACTCTTTGCAAAAACTCAGGACAAAAGGTATCGAACCTGCTCATGTAGCAAAAAATTTGCTCGATGCTGTAAAATGGATATTAGATAGAGAAAAAAACACTAATATTACAAAAGATTGAGCTGTTTTTTATAGGATGGAAATTCTTGAAAAATGATAAGATTCGATGATATTTTAGAAAAAACTTCATATTTTTCTGAGAAGGATATCACCCTCCTCCAGAAAGCTTATGTTTTTGCTGCTCAAGCACACAAAGGACAGGTCCGGCATTCGGGCGAACCCTATCTAAGCCATCCTTTAGAAGTCACAAACATGTTGGCAGAAATGAAAATGGATGCCGTAACTCTTGCAGTGAGCCTGCTTCACGATGTGCTTGAAGATACTGACGTGACTCCTCTCGACCTCCAGAAAACATTTGGGAAGGAGATTGCTCATCTTGTTGAAGGAGTCACTAAAATAAGCCTTGTTCAGGAATCTCCTCCTGAAACTCGGCGCGCCGAAAGTATACGTAAGATCATACTGGCTATGACAGATGACTTGCGAGTCATTTTTATAAAGCTCGCTGACAGGATTCATAATCTAAAAACCCTGAAATTTTTGCCCGAATCTAAACAGAGACAGATCGCCAAAGAAACCCTGGATATATATGCCCCAATCGCTAACAGACTTGGAATGGGACGCATAAAGGCGGAATTGGAAGACCTGTCTTTTCGTTATGTCGACCCAGAGAATTATTTCAAAATCTTATCTTTAGTAGAACCCAAGAGGAAAGAAGCTGAAAAGGAGCTAAAAAAAATAAAAAGACTTCTTGAGCTGCACATGAAGAAAAACAATCTTTCATCTGAAATCTCCTATAGAACCAAGAGGCTTTATAGCATTTACAATAAGATGAAAGGCCGTGGGATCGACTTTGAGCAGGTATATGATTTCATGGCATTAAGAATCATCACAAATTCTGTAAGAAACTGTTATTATGCACTTGGGACCATCCACGAAAACTGGCCTCACCTACCACATAGATTCAGAGATTTCATTACTATGCCAAAGCCCAATCTCTATCAATCTCTTCACACAACCATCATTACAGAAAAAAAACAAACCATAGAAATCCAAATTCGCACACATGAAATGCACGATTTGGCTGAAAACGGAATTGCGGCCCATTGGAAATATAAAGAAATCGACTCTCGCGCTGTCCTCAAAGAAGACAAAAGACTGCATTGGTTAAGAGAGATGGTTGAGATTTACAAAGAACAAAAAAGCTCTAAACAATTTCTTGCCGCTCTAAAAACAAACCTTATTCCAGAAGAAGTTACTGTGTTTACACCAAAAGGAAAGAGGATTTCTTTTCCTTTGGGGGCTTCTGCCTTGGACTTTGCCTTTAAAATCCATACTGAAGTGGGCCTTCATGCCAGTGGCGCAAAAATAAATGGGAAGAACGCCCCACTTAAAACCATCCTTAAAGCTGGAGACATTGTAGAGATATTGACATCTCCAGAAAAACAGGTGCGCCGTGAGTGGTTGAATATTGCTTTTACTTCTACAGCAAGGCATCACATCAAGCGGTGGGTTAACTATCAAGACAAGAAAAAAAATAAAGCTCTTGGTAAAAAACTCTGGGAAAAAGAATTAAAAAAACATTCCATTCCCTCCGAGGCAATAAAAACTCATGAGATTCTTAATAGAATTTCCAAAGAAACGCATTTCAGGATAAAAAATCTTGAAGATTTTTATGTGCTCGTTGGCACTGGAAAACTTGTTCTCAACAGAAAACTTATGGAGAAAATTTTCCCAGAAAGAATTATGCCTAAAATGGCAGGAACTATCCTAAAAAAAATGGCTACACCTGCTTCCAAAAAACCCAAGCCTGTAGTCCAGGTCAAAGATATCGAAGGCGCAATGGTGAAGGTCGCCAAATGCTGTTCGCCTATCAAAGGAGAGCCAATCATTGGATATATCACTGCAGGAAAAGGAATTACTGTACATTCCTTGCGATGCCCCTTGATTGATAAAGAGATTTTAGATAATCAGCGAATGGTTGACGTTTCCTGGGATACATCAACAAAAGGAATCTATACAGGACGACTTCTTATTAAAACAGAAGACTCCCCAGGTGTCATAGCCAGCATCACAATAGTCATCGCCAAGCTTGAAGGGAACATAACCAAGGCAGACGTAGTTACTTTTCCTAACAAGAAGGCTCAGATAAAAATCTCCCTTAAGATTAAAGACATTGAACATTTAAATAATATCAAAAAAGAAATTTCTAAAATAAAGGAAGTTCTTTTAGTGGAAAGAATATAACTTTAATCCTTTATGTTTTATGATCTATATTATATGGCCTTCTTCACCCGGCCTGAGCGGATGCATCTCGTACAGACCCACATGTGTTTTACTCCTGAATTAGTTTGAGCTTTCACACGCTGCAAATTCGGCTTCCACTTTTTATTGGACGCTTTATGGGAATGACTTATTGAATGTCCAAAGATGGGGCCTTTCCCGCAAATCTCACAAACTTTTGGCATTTTCTCACTCTCTATGTTTATAAAAAAAGAATTTATACCATATTTTGAAAAAAAAGCCAAGCAATCATTATTGGAAGCAGCGATTCCGCAACTTTAACCAAAAAGTTAAAATATCTCCTAAAATGAAAGATCTTTTTTCTAAGGAGTTTCGTATTA
>DAOUSP010000109.1 GCA_030627155.1 Candidatus Aminicenantota bacterium | reverse complement strand
CCATCCTGGGGTGGATCTTCCGCTGTGTGGCCATGGGGAAATAATAATTTTCTGGGGGTTTTTGAGGTTATTAAACCAGGTAAGAGCATCCCTGGGCCACATGTCATACCATCCTGATACGTGATAAATAGCAATGTGGGAGCCCTTTTCGTTGATTCCTTTACAATAATAATGGGGACTCCATTCTAAATATGGTTGAATCTTTGTTCCCTCAATCAAAGTATCACGGTACTGATTAAAGGAGGCATAATCATTTGCATAAATGTTATTCCTATGTTGCAAGATCGCTTCTTTTAACAGTATAGATTTGGAATCATCATCTACAGGGGCTGCAGGTTTTTCCTGGTCGAGTTTCTTAACAAGACTGCTCCATTCCTTGATGAAATCATCTTGATAAATTCCTCCTGGATAGGTGAAGGAATAGGCATCAAACATGGCAACAGAAGGAATTATGGCTTTAAGATGCGGCGGTCCTGTGCCTGCAGTAAGAAGCTGCGTGATTCCTAAATATGAACCACCGTACATCCCAATGTTTCCGTCACACCAGGGCTGTTTGGCAAACCACTCTGTTATATCATACCCATCGAGAGCTTCCTCTGGCGTGAAACTCCCTCTTCTGGTACCGTATGAAGCACCTGTTCCTCTTAAATCTACAGAAGCAACTACGTAGCCATGTTTGAGAATTCTCTGAAGCCAAGGGGAATCGATCATGGATTTGATCTTGCCATCTTTATCAACATAGGCACGGTGGTAACGGGTATGAGTCCAAATCAAAGGAAGAGGTTCATTCACTGGTTTACCGTCTTTAGCAGGGCGGTAAATGTCTACTGCTAATTTAGTGCCATCCCGGACTGTAACATACTGGGAGCTTCGTACCCATTCATCATAGATTGGAACAGAGTATCCCTTATATTCTCCTAACTTTGATATTTTTTCTTCGGGTCTGTTCCCGAGCACAAAAATTGAAGCAAACATCATAAGGCATACGGCTGTCAAGAGTGTCAATAATTTGATGTTTCTTTTCATTTAGTTACCTCCATTTCAAGTAAATAGTAAGTAGTAAGCAGTGAAAAGTATAATTTAAATTAACTCCTTACTCTTCCTTTTTTACTATTAAACGTAGATATTTGGACACAAATGGGAAAGAAATTATTTTTTGCTTTTTTTGTATATTCACTATCAAAATTCTATCATAAAAAAAAAATCAAAAATAGTTGCGGCTGTAAATTTAATTAGCAGTAAGATAGTAAGGAGTGAGGAGTGAGGAGTTGACTTTTTTGTTCCCTCTTTTTATGTTAGTAGGCATAATGAAGGTTCTTCTTGCTGGATATAATGTTGATAAAGAAGTTTTAGAAGAACTAAAAAAATCTGCTCCTCAAAGGGAGGATGTGACTCCTGAGACCCTCTCTGCTTCCTATGCCCGTATTTCCCGTGATCCCCGTCCGATAGATGAACTGCGAAGAATAGCAAGGGCTGAAGTAGAGAGAGCGCGCAGGTCAAACCGGAATATAATTTTTAAGATGGGCCATCATTCTGTGGCCGAACATGCTGTGTTTAACTTTGATATTATTGGTGTCAGCCGTTTAGTCATAGAAGAAATTGAAAAATATCGCCTTTGTTCTTATACAGAAAAATCCCAGCGCTATATTACTCTTAAAGGAGATTTTGTGCTTCCCGAAGAAGTTAAAAAAGCAGGGAAGCAAGATGTCTTTGTGAAAACTATTCAAGAGCAGAATATGCTCTATCATAAGCTCTATAAAAAATTGAGGTCTTATGTTTTCGAAAAGCATAAAGAATTAGCGGAGATGCCTAAAAAGCACTCTATCTTGGACGGATGGGCCAAGGAAGATGCCCGATATGTGGTGAGTTTGGCGACAAAAGGCCAGCTTGGAATAACAATAAATGCCAGGAACCTGGAATTGCTTATCCGCAGATTTGCCTCGCAAAAACTTTCGGAACTCAAGGAGTTAAACCTGAAAATTTATGAACTGGCCAAAGAAGTGGCGCCTTCGATCATTCTTTTTACTGAAGAAAATGATTTTGATGCAAAGACATATGACGATTTAAGAAAACATACAGAATTAATCCTGAATTCTCCAAGGCAGCAGAGAGGAAATTTTGTTCAATTGGTTGATTATACTCCTGACGGAGACACAAAACTGATTGCTGTCCTGATGCACTCATTATCCTCTTTATCTTTCAAGGAATGTCTTGCCCGGGCTAAAACCCTAAAACCAGAAGAAAAACTGGAGTTTATTAAATCAGCATGTAAACATATGGAATTTTATGATGTTGTACTTCGTGAGTGGGAATATGTGGATTTCACTTTTGATATTGTTGTTTCAGCCTGCTGTTTTGCCCAGCTCAAGCGGCACCGAATGGCAACATTAACGACCCAGAAATACGATCCAGAACTTGGAGTCACAATCCCTCCTTCTATAAAGGATATTGGAGGAGAAAAAGATTTTATAAAAGTGATGGATAAGACAAATCGAGTATATTTACAACTTAAAGAATGCATGGACCAGGGAGCAGAATATATCTTGACCAATGCACACAGAAAGCGAGTCCTGCTTAAAGTTAATGCAAGGGAACTCTACCACATTTCCAGGCTGCGGGAGGATACCACAGCTCAATGGGACATCAGGGATATTTCAAGGCAGATGAGGGAGTTGGCTCAAAAAGTCATGCCTATAACATGTCTCCTTGCATGTGGAAAAGATGCGTATCCAAAGGTGTATAAAGATGTTTTTGGGGAAAATCCAAAATTTTTTCCCCCGGAATTTTAGATTCAAAACACGAACTTAGAATTAACTGATGAACAATAATCAGCTAACTACCATTATTTTTTTGGTTTTCTTCCAATATCATTTCATTAATATTTTATAAAACTTCCGTTTTCCAACCTTTAGGATTATTTCTCTTTGTTTGCTTACGTCTATTTTAAGCCCGATGTCTTCGACCCTTTCCCCTCCGAGATATACTCCTCCCTGACGTATCATTCTCTTTGCTTCTCCCCGGGATGGGAAGATGTTTTTATCCACGAGCAGGTCGATAAGAGAAAAAATTGGTTTTGAGACTTTGATTTCCTCTAATTCAGTCGGTGTCTGTTTCAGTTTGAATATTCTTTTAAATTCCCTGTTAGCTTCTTTAGCCTTTTCTTTTCCCCAAAAATCTGTGACGATAGATTCTGCCAGCTTCGATTTTAAGTCTCTTGGATTAATTTTGTTTTCTTTGATGTCTTTCTTCCATTGTTCTATTTTTGAAAGGGGGATATCGGTAAGAAGTTCATAATAGCGAAACATAAGAGGGTCAGAAATAGACATTGTTTTTCCGAACATTTCATTTGGCGGATCAGTAACCCCAATATAATTATTTAGAGATTTGCTCATTTTTTCCACACCATCCAATCCTTCCAGAAGGGGGACTGTGATGACAACCTGCGGCTCTTGATTAAATCCCCTCTGTATTTCGCGACCAACGAGAAGATTGAATTTTTGATCTGTTCCACCAAGTTCCACATCGGCTTTTAAAGCTACAGAATCATATGCTTGCATGAGAGGATAAAGGATTTCATGGACAGAAATCGGAAGGCCGTTTTTCAGACGGATAGAAAAATCGTCCCTCTCGAGGATCCTGGCGATGGTGTACTTTGAGGTCAAGTTGATTATATCGAAACTCGTCAATTTTCCCAGCCAGCGGGAATTAAAGTCGATAATCGTCTTTTCAGGGTCGAGAATTTTGAAAATCTGACTTTTGTAAGTCTCAGCGTTCTTCTGGATCTGTTCGCGAGTCATCGGAGGGCGAGTGATAGTCTTTCCTGATGGATCACCTATAAGTCCTGTAAAGTCTCCAATGAGAAATATTACATCATGGCCCAAATCCTGGAAGTGTTTCATTTTGCGGAGAAGGACAGTATGGCCTAAATGGATATCAGGGGCAGTGGGATCGAACCCTGCCTTGACTTTTAAAGGTTTGTTTTCTTTCAGAGAACGTTCAATCCTTGTTTTAAGTTCTTGTTCCTGGATTATCTCGACACAACCTTTTTTCAGGTATTCAAATTGCTGTTCCACATCTTTAATCATTTTTTCTTTTCCTTTGCATGGGCAATCTTAAACGCTTAACATGAAATTACATTGATTTAATTTGATGCTATCCGCCTTGCCTATTTTATATAAACGTGCCTGTTTCTGATTTCTAATCTTCCTTCGAAATATAGCTTGATTGCTTCCGGATAAATCCTATGTTCTTCCTTTAATATCCTCTGACTCAATGCTTCTTCTGTATCATCCTGTTTCACAGGAACAACGGCTTGAAGAACTATAGGGCCCATGTCTACATCTGGAGTCACGAAATGTACTGTTGCGCCAGAATATCTGACTCCCCATTCCAGGGCTTTTCTCTGGACGTGAAGGCCCGGAAAAGCAGGTAGAAGAGCTGGGTGGATATTTAGAATAGCATTCGGAAATTGACGACAGAAATGAGGAGATAGAATCCTCATGTAACCTGCCAGGCAGATTAAATCAATTTTACGTTTTTTTACTTCTCTTATGATTTCCTGTTCATAGTCTTCCTTGCTGTTAAAATCCTTAGGGTTTAGAGAGAGCGTATCCAGGTTTCTTTCCTTGGCGATTTTTAGGCCTGGTGCATCTTTTTTATCGCTGAAAACAAGAGCAACTTCAGCATTTATTTTTCCCTCAAGAATAGCATCATGAATAGCTACAAAGTTTGAACCACGGCCAGAGAGAAAAGCTGCAAGCTTTCCTTTCTTTTTTGGGCTTTTGAAATATTCTTGTGACATTTTTTCCCTTAATTTGTTTAAAAATTAATCATGAATCCTATTTTAATAGAAATCCCGCTGAAATCTACAACAGCTTTCTGAACAGAGCGAAAGTTTTCTCCTGATGGCTCTTTGTTTAAAAGGAGGTTTTTGGCCTGCCAGAAATTGAAATCAGGGTTATATTCTTCAAAATAAAATAGAGTGCCACTTTCTCCTTCTTTGTTTTCGCCTTGAAATCCATTTACTTTAGCAAACCTGTAAGAAGTTTCGACAAAAAAACTCATTCCAGGTTCAAAGGCGTATGTTATACCAATGCTTCCAAGGAATAATTGACCGGCACCTGAAGTGGTTTGAAGTATGGGAT
>DAOUSP010000180.1 GCA_030627155.1 Candidatus Aminicenantota bacterium | reverse complement strand
TTCAGGTCCGATGTGGAACGCTTTACAGGCGTTTTTTTTAGCCATGAGCCTTTCGAGTCAAACAGAGAACATTTTAATGTTTATGGCGTATTCAAAGCGTCGACGGAGAGCGGGTGCGATGAGCCACGTCAAAAGAATTATAAGAAGACAATCTTGAATTCTTCATTTAATGCATTAGGATTGGAAAGATATTTGTTGACAGAGGATAATAAATCCTTGAGAGATATAGCTGCACATGTTCCTTATGATACACTTGTTATAATGGTCAATTCAAAGCGGTATGGAGGAGGAGGAATATATAATTTGTACTGCATCTGCACAGTGGATAATGATTTGACAAACCATGTGTTTTTACATGAATTTGGCCACTCATTTGCAGGATTGGCCGATGAATATTATGCTTCCTCTGTAGCTTATAATGAGTTTTACCCAAAGGGCGTTGAACCACTGGAGCCCAATATAACAGCTTTACTAAACCCCAAGAATGTAAAATGGAAAGCACTTCTGCATCCCGGGATTGCTATCCCTACCCCATGGCAAAAAAAAGTTTATGACCGGATGAATCAAGAATTTCAAAAAAAACGTGCGGAATGTAGAGCAAAGATTATTCAATTGAAAAAGAATGGGGTAACCCAGGAGGAAATTGAAAAGGTTAAGCAGTCAGTGGTACAACTTGAGAAAAAACATAAGAAAGATATCAATGATTTTTTCACGAATAATCCTTTTAAGGGTAAGGTGGGAGTATTTGAAGGAGCTGGTTATTCTTCCGAGGGCTTGTATCGCCCAATGTTGGACTGCATAATGTTTCGAACAGGCGTGATGAGTTACTGCAGGGTGTGTGAGAGAACTGTAATCAGGACAATTGAGCATTATACACAGTAAATATTAAATCCATATTAATCCGCGCTTTTCTTTTTCCAGGGCTTGGAATACTAAAAGTTTAAGAAGGAAAAGCTGCGGGCTGTTGTCAGCAAAAGGGGGGTTGATGATGGGAACCAAAAAGGTGGGAATTCTCTCCAGCCCGCCTAAGAGAACCATTTTTATTATAGCAAAAAAGAAACAATTGTAAAGAAAAAAATAAATTTTTTTTAAAAAATTTATTTAGATATTTTATATATGGAATCCTGGCTTTTTTTGATAAAAACTGAAAAAGCAGGTAAAAAAGCGCATTTTCAAGTAGTTACAGGGATATTTATTGCAATTTTGTGAAATTTTATCTTGACATGAGTTAAATTTTCTTATAAAAATTTGTCAGATACATCAGTAAGTTTTATGAATATTGTTGAAAAGCTTATATGGGATGGAAATTATAGTGGTTGAGGTTCGAGTGGAAAAAGCAGCTGTCATTTGTTGATTATAGGTTTTTGTTTAGCTACCAAAATTTTATTTGGAGGTAAAATAAATGGCTTATGAATTTACCAATTCAAAAGGGGTGAAGTATTATCTTCACTTTAAAGATGTGAACTTAAAAGGGGGAAGAATACAGAGAATTTATTACTTTGCTCGAGACATAAGAGCTGGGGCATTAGATGCGGTTCCTGATGCTTATAAAGTTATTGAAACCGAAAGAACCGGAATGCCCATTCTGAAAAAGAAATAAGTGTTTATAGACGAGAAGAAGTAGGTTATCAAAAGAAACTGCTCCTTCCTTTTTTCTTCTTTACATTTCCTTTTTTCAATGGTATAAAATATCCTTCTTACAGGGAAAAAGGACGTTTTTCCTGAATAGAATAATAAGGAAAAATGTTTTTCGAACCTGTATTGATCTTCTATGGAAAGATTAAAGTTTGGAGGTATAAGTCATGGCTAATAGGACATTGATTTCAATGGATGAGAAAAGTAAGCTAAATACATTATTTCGCATATTTGGATGTGCGGCTTTAGCTTTTTTAATCATCGCAGCAGGAACTACAGCTTGCAAGAAAGCGGAAGAGGTTTCCCCTGAAGAAGGGTTAGCTATCAAAGAAGGAATAGTCGAGTTTGAAGGCGTGGTAAAAACAGCTGTAGGAAAATATCTCTTTATTCCTGAAGCCAAAGGATTCGACATTGTTGTCCAGGGATTGGATACAAGCACACTGGTTGATAAAAGAGTCAAAGTACAGGGCGAATATTCTTTGGATAGGCCTTCTATTTTAGTAGCCAATACTATTGAAACTAAGGATGAAAAAGGCGCCTGGCGAAATATCTATACAAGGGCTGAAGATGTAGCTTTGGAAGATTTTATTAGCTTAACAGAAAGGGAAAACTTCCCTGTTCTTGAGAATCTCTCTTATGATAAAAAGGATGGTTGGGAAGAGAAAGGTATGGCCAAAGTATTCGGAAAGCTTGAAGAAGAAGCTAAAGAGGAAGGTGTCACCTACACAATTGTTGTTTTAGATGAAAAAGGAAAACAAGTAGGAAAAATCATTGTTGACAATATTACAGATTTTGCGCTCTTTTATATGAAAAAGCTAAAACTATATGACAAATTCTGGTTTTATCTCAATATTAAAGAGACCGTAGATTGGAAAATACGCAGAAAAACCAAAGAAATGTTTAATGCGGATGTTCTTTTTGCTGGCCTCTTTTAAAGTAAGTGCCCTAATTTAAGGCATAATTTTATAAATAGGGGATCTTTTACTGAAGGAAAGATCCCTTTTTTTTATTTTATCCTGAGATTTGTCCTTTCTCGACGCGTTCCAATATATTGCCTTCGCGAGCATCTGCCTTTTTGAGGAGAATCGCAAAAATCAATCCCACTATGCCAAGAGAACCAAACATTATCATACTGCTTGTATAAGTGTGGGTGACATCACGAAGGATACCATTTAGAAGAGGAAACAACGCAAGCCCGATGTTTTGGATTGCTGTCATAAGGCCAAAAGCTGTTCCTACACGTTCTTTGCGAACGATAAGTGGAACAGATGGCCACATCGCTGCAGGCACGAGCACAAATGCAGCTCCGAGGGCAATCATAGGATAAGCTGGATAAATTTTTGTGAGGCCCATCAGGAGATGGCTTGGAATCATAATCAAGGAGCCGATAATCATTAATGTGGCGCGCTTACCTATCTTGTCAACCAAACTGCCAGCGAAAGGAGCCAGCATCATGGATGCAAAGATAATAATAGAAGAAATCCCTCCAGCAGTGCTGAACATATGAAAGAAATTGTTAAACACCTGATGAAAAAATCCTCCCCCAGTTTGAGCTATTCGGGAAATCCCCCATTTATCCACAAAAAAATCAGTGGAGAGTGCAGTAAAAGGGAAAATAGCCGAGTAGAAAGTAACACACAGCATCGTCACACACCAGAATGTTGGCTTAAATTCTTTAATGTCTTTAAACACGATTTTTTCCTGTGTACTCTCGTCACGAAGTTTTAGGATCCGTTCGGCCCTCCGGTCCATAATGATATAGGCTATATTTCCTGCAAGAGATACCATACAGAAGATTGTTGCTACAAACAAAGCATAACGATAGCTGCCAAAATAGTGGGTGATG
>DAOUSP010000198.1 GCA_030627155.1 Candidatus Aminicenantota bacterium | reverse complement strand
TCGAAGATACTACATCCGATTATGACAGAGAAAAACTGCAGGAAAGATTGGCAAAGATGGTCGGTGGTGTGGCTCTAATCAAGGTAGGTGCTGCCACAGAAACCGAACTCAAAGAGAAGAAAGCCCGTGTGGAAGATGCCATGCATGCCACAAAAGCCGCCGTGGAAGAGGGAATTGTTCCCGGTGGTGGAGTAGCCCTCATTAGGTGCCAAAAAATTCTTGAAGCTCTTAAATTTAATGATGACAGACAGCTTGGTGTAAGTATTATCAAAAAAGCTATAGAAGAACCCCTCAAACAGATAGCAGCAAACGCTGGACATGAAGGAGCCATAGTTGCGGAAAAAGTCAAAGAGAAGGAAGGAAACATTGGATTCAATGCTTTGACTGAAAAGTATGAAGATTTGATTAAGTGCGGTGTGTTGGATCCCACTAAGGTTGTGCGTACTGCTCTACAGAATGCAGCGAGCATTGCAGGTGTACTTTTAACGACAGAAGGACTGGTTGCTGACCTTCCTGAAGAGGAAAAAGGGCCTAAATATCCTATGCCCCCCGGCGGAGATATGTACTAACCTGGATTAGCCAAGAAATACGAAAGGCCTTGTGCTTCCAAGCGCAAGGCCTTTCTTTTTTTCCCCCCACATATATGATATAAATGGCATTGTGTTTAAAACCATAGACCGTTATATCATAAAAGAAATAACCCCTCCTTTTTTTATTGGCCTCTTAATATCTGCGTTTATCCTTTTAATGAATCAAATCCTGGTTCTTTCAGAAATGTTTATAACGCGAGGTGTTCCCTTAAAAACAATCATAGCTTTATTGATATACCTGATTCCTTCTATCCTTGCGTTTGCTGTCCCAATGTCCGTGTTAATGGGGATATTGGCTGGAATGAGCCGACTTTCTTCAGATACAGAGATCATGGCTTTTAAGACCTTAGGCATTAGCTACAAAAGAATTCTCAGGCCTATTTTGTTATTTTCATTGATTGGATGGATTGTAACATCATTTTTGACACTTTATCTTGCTCCTCGGTCAAGCTTCAAGTGGATTCAATCTCTTTCGCAATCAGTACTTGCGAAAGTCCAGATTAAAGTGAATCCGCGGGAGTTTAATGAGTCTATCCCGAATTTAGTGCTTTTTATTCAAGATATACAGAAAGATAGGAAATGGGCAGGGATTTTTGTGCATTCTTCAAAAAATCCGGAGGAGCCAAGAGTTCTTATGGCCAAGAGTGGACAGCTAAATGTCTTTCCTGAAAAAAAAAGAGCCATACTTGATCTTTATAATGGTGTAATCCATTCTTTTCCGTTGAACATTCCTGGAAAATATAGAGTTACTTCCTTTGAACATCTTGAAGAAGACATAGAAATGGAAGGATTATTCGCAGGTTTATCTCCTAAGAAAAGAGTAAGGGAAAAAGATATCAAGGAATTATACCGGGATATCGAAATCTTGCAGGATGACCTTTCAAGAGTCCAGGGAAAGGAAAAACGATCTCCTGTGTTTATTCAAAAAAAAAGAGACTATATTTCTCACTGGGTTGAGTTTCACAAAAAGTTGGCACTTCCTTTTGCATGCTTTGTTTTTGCCATAATAGGGCTCCCATTAGGTGCATCAACCAGAAAGGGCGGAAGGACAAGCGGATTTACTCTAAGCTTGGGCATTATACTGGTTTATTATGTTCTTATAACAGCCGGAGAAAAATTTTCAATCGATGGAAAGATACCTATATGGTTGGGAATTTGGGGTGGGAATATTCTAATAGGCTTTGGCGGAATTTATTATTTTATGAAGTCAATGCAGGAATTCTCCCTATTTTCGCATTGGCTGCGTTTGTTTAATTTTTCAAAAAGGAAAAAACAAGTTGCAGCAAAACTCAAGCCCGAACTTTCCAAACAGCAATTGCCCAGCTCCAGCGGTACTGCACGTTTTCCGAACATTTTAGACCGCTACATCACGAGAAAATATTTGGTTCTTTTTGTTCTTATTTTAGTTGGATTGGTATCCGTAAGCATCATTGTGACCTTTTTTGAGCGGATTGATAATATCTATGAGCACAACAAGCCCTTCAGGCTCTTTTTTGAGTATATCTGGTACAGAATTCCTGAATTTATTCATTATGCCCTTCCTGTTACTTCTTTAACAGCCTCTCTTCTCTGTTTGGGCATTATGACAAAGTTTAATGAGATTACAGCGATGAAAGCCTGTGGCATAAGCGTGTATCGTATCATTGTGCCAGTAATTATCTTAGGATTCGCTGTGAGCTTTTTTTCGTTTTATATCCAGGAGAACATTCTTCCTTATTCTAATAAGAAGCAGGTAGAAGTTTGGAGCAGAATCAATGATGCGCCTCCTCGAAGTTACAGCCGCCTCGATCGGCGATGGGTATTGGGGGAGGAGAAGAATAGAATTTATCACTACAGATATTTTGACCCCATTGCATCTGCTTTCAGTCGCCTTTCAATATATGATATCGCTCCACAAACATGGTCTTTGACCAGGCGGATTTATGCCGAAAAAGCTTATTTAAAGGAAAATACTCTTTTACTGGTTAATACCTGGTCAAGAAATTTTGAAGGGGATATTCCTATTACCTATGAAAGGAAAGACAAAGTGGTTTTGTCTAATATAGAGGAAAAAACTTATTTTGTGAAAGAATGGAAAGAACCCGACCAGATGAACTATGGGGAACTTAAGAAGTATATACAAGACATAGAGCAACAGGGCTTTGAGACCGTTAAGTTCCGGGTCGAATTGGCTTATAAAATATCTTTTCCTTTGGCCTGTCTTATCATGACGCTTCTGGGAATCCCTTTTGCTTTTTCCATGGGAAAAAAAGGCGCCCTTGTAGGTTTAGGTATAAGTATTATAATTGCCATGTTATACTGGGGGACAATCGGAATTTTCAAAAGTCTCGGTTATATAGATTATTTGTATCCCTTGCTTGCAGCTTGGGGGCCCAACCTATTTTTTGGCCTTATAGGGATTTACTTGATTTTGACCTTGAAAACTTGATGGGTTAGATTCGCAGCCGTTACATCTTGTATTTACCGAAATCCTCTGGCCTCAAATTCTCCAGCCATTTCTTGAGTTTT
>DAOUSP010000007.1 GCA_030627155.1 Candidatus Aminicenantota bacterium | reverse complement strand
CTTCTCAGATTAAAGCAAGAGGTTTGAATATTGATTCTGACAATATTCACGTCGGACCAAGTGATTATGTTCCATGGCAAAAAGATAATAAAATCTGCTTCCTTCGTATTGAAAGCCGCCATTTTGGCAATGTCCCTACTTACCTGGATTGTCGTCTGTCTGTTGAAGACTCACCAAACTCGGCAGGAGTCGTAATCGACGCAATCCGGTGCTGTAAATTAGCTCTTAATCACGGCATTTCTGGTGCCCTTTACGCACCAGCCTCCTATTTCATGAAAACGCCACCAAAACAATTCACAGACACAGAGGCAAAAGCCAAGACTGAGGAATTCATCAAGAATTACGGGAAAAAGAAAGAAAAAACAAAAAAGGTTAAATCTTAATCCCTGACAATCTTCATTATGAAATTATAAAACAGGTAAAATAAATTTTTTACCTGCTTTTGCCCAAGACATGATGATTAAATACAAACATATTTTATTTGCTTCGGTCATTTTTCTCTTGCTCTTTCATTTGTGTTTTGCCATAGAGACAGGCGAAATCAAGGGAAAAGTGATAACTGAAACTGAAGAAGGTCTTCATGGGGTTGCGATAACATTAAAAAGCCCCAGTCTTCAAGGAGTCCGGAAAGTTTATTCATTAAAGAACGGAAACTTTTATTTCCCTCTCCTCCCTGTGGGAACATACACTCTGAGTTTTAATCTCAATGGATTCAATCCTGTTGTTCAAAAAGAAGTTCTTATCCGCTTGGGCACAGTTACAGATTTAGTGGTTGTCATGGAAATCTCAGAAATAAAAGAAGAAATCTTCGTGAGCGCTCCTTCTCCAATGATTGACAAAACTTCTTCTGATACAAGTTTTCATTTAGGCCGTGAAGAACTCGAAAAACTTCCTTCTGCAAATCGAACTGTTGTAGATGCTATAAAGCTTACCCCTGGAGTGACCGGAGTCCGTATAAACACACGCCGGGGAACATCCATTGAAGGGCAACCGAGTTTCCGTGGCGAAGGAGAAGAAGGAAACAACTGGATTATTGACGGCATATCTATCAGTGGCGTAAGACTAAGAAATTCAGGGATGCAGTTGAATTTCGACTCCATCGATGAGATTCAAGTTATCTCCGACCCATTCAGCCCAGAATTTGGACCTGCATATGGCGGAATAATTAACATGGTCACAAAATCAGGAAGTAATGACATTTCCGGGGAATTTTCTCTCTTATTAACAGATAAAATATTCCAGGCCACACACCAAGATCAACTTGCAACTGCCAGCCAACCTGATTATTTCTCAAACTACAACTGGTATATCAATCTTGGAGGCCCTTTGATTAAGGATAAATTGTGGTTTTTCCTTTCTGACAACCTCTTTATCGACAGAGAAGAGACGCGGGATAGCACAGTTGATTACTTTTTCATTCCCAGCGGAGAAAAATCTACACGAAGCAACAATCTTTTCACAAAGCTAAGCTATGCCATTACAGATTTGCATAACATTTCAGCAACAACTATTCTTCATAAGTCTTTGTGGCAAAAAGGAGGAATTGGAATCCCCGAACTATTCGAGGATAAACATTTCACAGATTTCATATTCAGAATCAACTATAAAGGAATCCTTAACAATTCTACTTTCATTGAGGCGGGTTTTGGCCAAGTCAGAAGAGATTCTCTGATTGAACCTTTGAAAAAAGATTTGGGGCCTGCTCAATATTATATCGAAGATTTAGCCAGGAGCATCCACAACTCTTATGGGAATGTCACAGACAATCAAAAAAGATTCGATTTCAATCTCAAGCTCACCAAATACGTTGAAACAGAAACCATCGGACACCATGAATTCAATCTTGGACTGGAATACTATGCTTTCTCTTCAGAATTTGCCGTTGATTTCACTGGGAAAAGCGAAGACCTTTTTCCAGAAAACGGATTTGACAGCGGAACAAAGTATTACTTTGATACATGGAAAGGAGGAACAGGGACTCCAACACTTTTTTACGAATACGGTGATTTTAATTTCATCAATTCTGCCCGGGGAATGGGGTTTTTCTTCAAAGACAAAGTCTCATGGGGTCGTGTTTCCATGATGATAGGAATCCGCAGCCAAACCCAACTCTGTCTTGACAACCAAAACAAAAAGCTATGGTCCTGGAATTTAAATGACTTCCTATCTCCTCGTTTCTCTCTCTCTGTAGATTTAACAGGGAATGGAGAGAATATCTTAAAATTTGGCTGGGGAAGATTTTCAGACGTTATCACAACAATGCCTTTAGGACTTTTTAATACAGGAGCCGGGCTGACATTCCGTACTTACAGGTGGCAAGGTCAAGCAAATCCTTCCGAAGAAGCTATTCATGATACTTCAAACTGGCGTTTTGAGAACGAGCAAAAATTACAGCCATTCGAAGTAGCAGAAGGAATGAGTCCTAACTTTCTTACCCGTTATCTTATTGGGTTCGACAGGAAATTAGGGCTCAACTGGTATATTTCAGCACGTTATGTCCGTTCGCATGCAAAAGACTTGCTCGAAGTATTGGCTGTCTTTGACCCAGTAACCGGCTATAAATTTCTATATGATAATTTCGAGCTCAAAGGGAGAGATTATAAAGGGATTGAATTCGAACTTACAGGGAAAATTGGCTCTCGATTCTTTCTTAACGCCTCATACTGCTTTTCTTCAGCCAAGGGAACTAATCCTGGACAGACAGAAACTGGGTCCTGGTCTCAGGAGGAAGGCAGCACAAACTTCCTTGGACTTTTTGGAAACCATATATATATTCCTGACCTTCCTGAATTCAAAGAATACAAAGACTATGTTGACTGGGCTCTTGGCGGGTTAGGCGGGCGAGGAATCGGAGATGAAGGTTGGTACGGTAAACTTCCCTATTCAGTTGATCACAACATCAAAATCAACACTTTTCTTTTAGGACCATATGGCTTTACCTTTTCTGCACTCTTTGAATGGATATCAGGATACTACTGGGAAAAACTTGGTTATGTGCCTTTTTTTGGAGGATATTATTCTTTCCCTGAAGGAAGAGGTTCAAGAAAAACACCCTCACACTATTATCTGGACATTGGAGCAGAAAAAGAATTTAAACTCCAAGCATTCTCTTTCGCAAAAGACCTTTCACTCATTTTGCGCTTCGATATTTTCAACCTTTTCAACAGCCAAAAACCTATTTCTTATGTTAAAGAAGATATCCCTATTTTTGGCCAGGTTTGGGGAAGGCAGCAACCTCGGCAAGCAAGGATGATGATTAAGGTGAAATGGTAGATTATTTTTTTCTTTTTCGACGCACCCAGCCCGGCTTTTCAGTTTGACGCGAGCGAGCCAGAGCAAGGGCTTCAGGAGAAACATCTTTGGTGATTGTCGACCCTGCACCTATATAAGCATTTTTTCCAACTTTAACTGGCGCTACAAGCTCTGTTCCTGAGCCTACAAAAACTCCATTCTCAATCAGTGTTTTATGTTTCTTCACTCCGTCATAATTACAAGTAATAGTCCCTGCCCCTATATTAACCATGTCGCCAATTTTACTGTCTCCTAAATAGGAAACGTGATTTGCCTTGGATTTCCGTCCAAATACTGTGTTTTTCATCTCAACGAAATTCCCAACTTTTGAACCCTGACGTAGAATTGTTTTAGGCCTCATGTGTGTAAAAGGGCCAATCTGAACCTCGTCCTCAACTGTACTTTCTTCAATCATTGAAGAGGTCAAGACTCGTACATTGTTTCCAATTTTTGAACCAATGATATGGACAAAAGGACCAATCTGACAGTTGCTCCCAATAACAGTCTCTCCTTCTATAACCACCGATGAATATATAACTGTATCCCGGCCTATCTTCACGTCAAGGTCAATCCATGTTGATGATGTATCATAGACAGTAACTCCCTTTTCAGCAAGAGATTTAATCTTGCGTTTTCGAAGAATATCGACAGCTTGCGCAAGTTCAAATCTATCATTGATGCCGACAATCTCTTTTCCATAAGGACTTTTACAAGGCCTGACTTTTTTACCTTGGAAAGATAAAATTTCTATAATATCCGTCAGATAATACTCGCCTTTTTTGTTCTTATTGGAAATCTTGGGAAGGGCCTGAAGAAGTTCATTAATCTTAAAAATATAAATTCCCACATTGGCCTCTTTGATTGCTTTCTGGGAAGGCGTCAATTCTTTCTCTTCCACAACCTTAATTCTGCCTTTTTCGTCTCGAATGATTCGTCCAAAACCCGAAGGGTCTTCCATGTCTGCTGTTAAAAATGTCAACGTATTCCTTTCTTTTTTATGAATATCTAACAGCGGTTTTAGTGTTTCAGGCCTTATTATTGGCAAATCTCCGTTCATTATAAATACATTGTCTGCTTCCGCCTGTTTTAGGGCTTCTTTAGCTGCAAGCACAGCATGGGCTGTCCCTAATTGTTCTTCTTGGGTTACAAAGGTAATATGTTTGGCAAAAGGTTCTTTTACAAGAATCTCCCTTTGGTGTCCGACAACCATGTATACTTTTTTGGGGCCTAACTTAAAGACACAATCTAACACCAGCTGAATCATAGGTTTCCCTAAAAGTAAATGAAGGAGCTTGTTTTTTTTTGATTTAAATCTGGTTGCCTTGCCAGCAGCCAAAATAAGTGCGACAAATTCTTGGCTCATGCCATCCTTACTATCAGTTTAAATTTCTTGTCATTCTTTATAGACTCAAAATCCCGCTCATTTTGAGCTAGTATGGCAAAAAACTTGTCTATACGAATCGCCTTCTTTAGATTATCCAAACATTCCTCTGTTTTTCCCATCAAACAGTAAGCATCAGCCAACAAGTAGAATACTTTTCCTTCGTTTGGATTAATCTCTAACGCTTTTTTTAAAAGTTCCACGGCTTCTTCATAATCCCCTTGATTTATTTTGTAGACACTATATTGATAATAATCATCAAATGTTTTTAATGGGATAACTTCCTTTTTCATCCGCTCCTGGCATATAGCAAGGTAAATCTTCGCACGGTTCACAAGTTCCTTTTCTGAATCATATGTTTTTATAAAAGAATCCAGCAACTCAGAGGATTTTTCATAATTCATTTTTCGGAAAGCCTTGATGGCTCGGCTATAAGAGTCCAATGCCTTTTCATATTGATTCTTTTTGATTTTCTCTTTTTCTTCAGCCACTCTTGGCCTCCCTTCTAATAAATTCAATCACAATTTGAATAATTTTACATCAGAACAACGGTTTTGACAAGAATAATATCTATCTTGGAATCTTCAGAATTTACTGCATAAAACAGATGATGTCATAAAAACATTGGAAAAAATATGCTTTAAGAAAATAATTTTCAATCATACGGTGATTCAATTTCACTTACAAACTCCCAGTACTTTGGGTGTTCTAAAAGAAAGTGAACAGTTTTTATGTGAAGAGGATGACCAGCTCTATCTGCACGGAAGTGACCGATTATAGGGAACCCCATAACCGATAAGTCTCCAACAAAATCAAGGATTTTATGACGGACAAATTCATCCGGAAACCTCAATGGCCCATTAATTATTCCAGTATCATCAAGAACAATTGCATTCTTTAGTGACCCCCCAAGAGCCAGTCCTTGTGCTCTTAAAGCTACAACATCCTTTAAAAAGCCAAACGTTCGAGCCGGGACAATTTCCTGGACAAAATGTTTCTTTGTAACTAAAACACTTAAATTTTGTTTCTGAATAAGTGGATGTGGGTAATCTATGAAATAAGTTATTCTTAAATTTTTATCTGGCTCAACATAGACCGCACTATTTTTATCCTCAACAACGAATGGCTTACGGATTCGTATTATCTTCTTTTCTTCAGAAAGCTCTTCGAACCCTGCTTCAAAGAGGGCATCCACAAAGGGCAGAGCACTTCCATCCAAGATAGGGATTTCAATAGCATTTAAAGAAATCAGTAAGCTATCTATCCCAAAAATATAAAGCGAGGCCATTAAATGCTCGATGGTTTGAATCTTCTGCCCGTTTCCTTTCAAATTAGTACTGTTTTTCACTTCAACATTGCACGGATCCATATGGAATTCCAAACCATTCAAGTCGGTCCGCAAGAAAACGATTCTTCCAGAATCAGAAGGCTTCAAATGAAGGTCCACTTTTGCGCCAGAATGGATTCCAACTCCAGAAAGCACTATTTCTTTTTGAATAGTCCGTAATTTTTTCATGAATTGGGTCTTTTAGGTTAGTATATCGTAAATCAATAATATTTTGTCAAATACATTTATGTTTTTTTTCAAAATCAAAAAAACCATTAATTTTTAAAAAATCGATTTTTTTGAAATAAGGAAAATTTCCCAGGATATTTTGATTTCGCATGAAATATTTGATAATATCTTTTTGTGAAATCCCAACTTGAAGATTTGCTTCAAAAGGTCTATACAAGAAGGCTATCCCCAGATGAAGCTTTGAAGCGTTTAAAGGATTATCCTTACCAGGACCTATTGTTTGCAAAAATTGATCATCACCGGGAACTACGGCGGGGATTCCCCGAAGTAATATATGGCCAGGGAAAAACTAAAGAACAAATCATTAAAATTTCTCAGGAAATTCTAAAAAAGGGAAATAACCTTCTGATAACAAAAGTCGAAACACAAATGCACAAAAACATCAAACAAGAAATACCAGAAATTTGCTACAATACTTTAGCAAAAGCGGCTTATCTAAAACAGCATGAAACTCCCCACGGAAAAGGTGAAATTATTATCCTGACTGCAGGGACTTCGGATATTCCGGTTGCTGAAGAAGCTGCCGTCACTTGTGAAATAATGGGAAATAAATTGGAAAAAATCTATGATGTCGGTGTTGCAGGGCTTCATAGGTTATTTGGAGAGTATGAAAAGATAAAAAAAGCTCGAGTGTTAATCGTTATCGCAGGAATGGAAGGCGCCTTGCCAAGCGTAGTTGCAGGAATCACAAACGTCCCTATTATCGCTGTTCCAACAAGCATTGGCTATGGAGTAAGTTTAAAAGGGATTACTGCCCTTTTGGCCATGCTTAATTCCTGTCCAGGCGGTGTTTCTGTGGTTAATATTGACAATGGATTCGGTGCAGGATATATTGCAAGCTTAATCAACCATTTAGACTAATTCTTTGATTGATTTCGCTTTTCTTCTAAGATCGTAAATAATGTCCTTGTCATCCAAGATTACAGAAAGAATTTATATGTTAAAAACGAAACAGAATCAAGGAGTTTTCGGGCTTCAAGAAAATCCTTTGAGAGAGGGTAAAAACACCTATAACAAATGTATTTTAAATAACTTATTATCTTGACAATTCATCATCTCGCTCCTATATTTTATAAGATAACATTTTATTTCATTGAGTATTAACCATGGAAATAATCGACGAGATTAGGGAAGTTGCAAACATTATCGATATTGCTTCTCAGTATACTACTCTAAAAAAGCGTGGGCAGAAATACGTCGGATTATGCCCGTTTCATTCTGAGAAGGACCCATCCTTTACTGTAGATGAAGACAAGCAGCTTTTTCATTGCTTTGGTTGCGGTGCAGGAGGCGACATTTTCACTCTTGTTATGGAAAAAGAAAATCTTAGTTTCCCTGAAGCTTTACGCTACCTTGCCCAAAAATACAACCTGACTCTTCCTCAAAAGAAGAAATTATCCCCTGCCCTTTTAAAATTAGAAGAAAAGCTATACAAAATAAACGAAGAGGCCCTTGGTTTTTTCAGGAAAAATCTGTTCAACACCCAAGAGGGAAAAAACGCACTTGACTATCTTCTAAAAAGAGGAATATCTAATGAAGTCATCCAAAAGCTTAAGATCGGCTATGCATCGAACTCTTGGGATTCGCTTCTCTCTTTTTTCAAAGAAAAAAACACAGACCTCAAGCTCCTTGAAAAAGCAGGTTTAGTCATCCAAAGGACAAAGGGAGATGGCTATTATGACCGTTTTCGAGGCCGGGTGATTTTTCCTATATTTACGTTAACAGGAAAAGTCGTTGCCTTTGGTGGACGAACAATTTATGATGATGATCCAAAATATTTGAATTCTCCTGACACTCCCATTTTCACTAAAGGAAAACTGCTCTATGGCCTCAATTTTTGCAAGGACTCAATCCGGGAAAAAGGAGAAATGATTCTTGTAGAAGGATATACAGACTTTCTCTCTCTGTTTCAAGCAGGAGTGACCAATGTCGCTGCATCCTTGGGGACAAGTCTTACTTCTGATCAGGCAAGCCTCGCCCGGCGTTTTGCTTCAAAAATAATTGTCAGCTATGACAGGGATGCATCAGGGGAAAAAGCAGCAATCCGGGCAATTTCTATATGCCTCGAAAAAGGTATCCAGGTAAAAGCAATCATCCTGCCCAAAGGGTTCGACCCAGATAGTTTTATCAAAAAACATGGGCCCGACCGTTTTAATAGCCTTATTTCAGAAAGTGTCCCTGGCATGAAATTTCTTATAAATGAAAAATTGAAAGAAGGACGAATGGATGTGCCAGAAGAAAAAGCGAAAATCATCCATAGCATTGCAAGCGAGATTGAAAAAATTCCAGATCCAGTAGTACGCAACGAATATCTTAAGCAAGCAAGCGAATATCTTTCCATCGATGAAACTTTTATGCGTTCGATGATACAAAAAAAATCATCACAAAAACAATATTCTGAAAAAGAGTATTTCCTGCCAGCCGAAAAGCGACTACTTCAAATTATTTTCGAAGATAGTCTTATTGCAACGGGTATAGTCGAAGATATAAACGATGATGATTACAAAGGCCTAAAAAGCGAACCTGTTTTCCATGTTTTCAAAGAATTTTTCAAGTTAAAGAAATCTCCAAATTTCAATGAATTTCGAAAAAAAATTGACCCAACTTTGTTTAGTTATTTATCTAAAATTTTAATGGAGAAAGGCTCCCTGCCTTCCTTAAAAGAAGCCAAAGATTGTATTGCTGCATTAAGAGAATTTTCTTTTGAAAAACAGTCAAAAGTATTAAAAGCCCAAATCACAATAATGGAGAAAAACGGTAAAATAGATCAGCTTCCAAATTTAATGAAACAATTACAAGAACTAAAAAGGCAACAATCAATTTTATCGCAACGAGATTTTTAAAAATTACGTATATATAAATGGGATAATACTAATTAAGAGAGGTGTTAAAATTGACTTCAGACGACAACAAATACCAAAAAGATGATGAAATTCATCAGCTGATTTCAAAAGGTAGAAAACTCGGCTATCTGTCTTTTGAAGAAATCGACAAAACGTTTCATGCTGAACTTGATTCAGGAGAGGATTTTAATAATTTCATCAGCTCAATGGATGATTATGGAATAAAAATAGTTAATAAACATAGAGAAATCATTCCTAAAAGGCGAAAAAGTGCCCTTGTTTCCTTTGAGGGTTTAGAACGAACAACAGACCCAGTCAAACTATATTTACGTGAAATGGGAACTATCTCTCTCCTGACAAGAGAGGGAGAGATTACTATTGCAAAAGAAATAGAAAGAGGCCAAAAGTCAATCATAAAGGCACTTTCGAAAACAAGATTAATCTTAAATGAAGTATTAGCTTTAGAAGAGAAAATATCTGAATACCCAGAAATCATACAGGAAATGTTTGAAATTAGCGAAGATGAGATTTCAGAAGGAAAATTAGAAGAAAAGAAAAATAAAATACTTTCAAAAATAAAAAAGATAAAAGAACTTAGCACCAACTTAGAAAAAATTCCTAATACGAAAAAATTCGTTATCTCCCGAGGCCGCCTTATTGTCCAAATGAGCCGCCTGATACGGGATCTTAATATCCGTTCAAATCATGTTGAGCGTATCATCGAAAATCTCCGGGAAAAGCTTAAAGTCATCAATGAATTAGAGGAAATAAAGGAAGAGTTGAATTTATCCATTTCCCAGACAAGAAGCAAAAAAATACAAGAAGAACTAAAGGCAAAAATCAAAGAAATCAACAAGAGCCTGCGCTCTTATCAGAAAGAAATTGGCCTTAACCCCCAATTTTTGCGAAAAACAATTCGTGCAATCACAACTGGGAAAAAAATCAGCGATCAAGCTAAAAAGGAACTTGTGGCTGCAAATTTGAGACTTGTTGTGTCAATTGCAAAAAAATACAGCAACCGCGGACTCCAGTTTCTTGACCTTATTCAGGAAGGCAACATGGGCCTGATGAAAGCAGTTGATAAATTCGAATACCGCAGAGGCTACAAATTCTCTACCTACGCCACATGGTGGATTCGACAGGCTATAACACGGGCGATAGCAGACCAGGCCAGGACTATAAGAATCCCTGTGCACATGATAGAAACAATAAACAAATTGGTTCGAGTTTCACGAAGTTTGGTCCAAGAGATTGGAAGAGAGCCAACTTGTGAAGAGATCTCGAAAAAAATGGATTTACCTGTCTACAAAGTTAGAAAAATCATTAAAATCGCTCAAGAACCAATATCCCTCGAAACACCTATTGGAGAAGAAGAAAACAGCCATCTTGGTGATTTTATTGAAGATAAGGTGATGCCTTCTCCTCCAGATGCCGTGATTCATATCAATTTGAGAGAGCAAATCAATGAAGCTTTAAAGAGTCTCACAGAAAGAGAAGCCAAAGTCCTAAAGATGAGGTTTGGACTTGGTGACGGTAATGAGCATACTTTAGAAGAGGTCGGCCAGCAATTCAAGGTAACTCGTGAAAGAATCCGCCAGATTGAGGCAAAAGCATTGCGCAAGCTAAAGCATCCAACCCGAAGCAAAAAATTAAAATCCTTTGCCAACGGATCCTGATATATGTGAAAGTTTAAAGATTAAAACTTCCTAAGATGCTTATTTCTTCCGTGCTCCTTTTTGTTTCCTCTTAGATTCTAAAGAAAAAATGCTTCAGTAAAATTGACTTGATTCTATAGATTTGTTATAAAAATTAATTAGGGCCTATAGCTCAGCGGAAGAGCCACCGGCTCATAACCGGCAGGTCCCAGGTTCGAATCCTGGTAGGCCCATTTTCACCCATGAGGAAAAGATGTGGACATTGACTTCGAGAATTTAATTTATTTACAAAAGCTTGATGAAGACATAAGGAACACCTCTCTTTTCCTCGATAAAATCCCCAATCAAATATCTGAGATTGAAAAAAAAATTGAAGAAAGCTCTAAAATCGTTTCTCAAGAAAAAGAAAAGCTTGTATCAAACCAGAAAAAAAGAAAAGATTTAGAAAATAACGTGCAAGATATAAAGGAAAAAATATCAAAATATAAGCATCAACTGAATGAGGTCAAAACAAATAAGGAATACAGGTCTCTCCTTAAGGAAATCGATGATGCTACACATGAAGTAGACGCATTGGAAGAAGAAATAATAAACGAAATGCTTTCTGCAGACGACATAGAGAATGACATTAAGGCCGCTGTCCAAACAGCCGATGAAGTAAGGGAAAAATATACAAAAGAAAAAGAAGCTTTAAACGCAAATAAAAAAGAAATGGAAAAAACGCGTGAGCAATTGATACAGGAAAAAGAAAAAATTATTTTGAAGATTCCCTCAGATCAAATTGACCTTTATCTTAAGATATTTAAAAATAAGAAAGGCATTGCTCTTTCGCCGGTCAATGATGAATTCTGCTCTATGTGCCATATGCGTATCAGGCCACAAGTTCTGAATGAATTGAAGGAAAAAAAGAAAATTATTCTCTGCGAAAATTGTGGCAGGATACTGTATTGGTTAGAAAAATCAGCTTAACAGGAATTTCCCCTCTGGAATCCATAAGATGCTTTCTATTGCTCGATGGAAGAAATATCCTTCCTCTGTAAAATGAAAAATGAATGCCTGATTCCTACTCTTCCTTGTAAAGGGCATCAATTAAATCTTTGTATTTTTTTTCAACGATATTCCTTTTTACCTTCAAAGTTGGAGTAATCTCCTCTTTCTCGATTTCAAACTCCCTGTTAAGAAGTGCAATCTTTTTTATCTTTTCATAAGAAGATAGGTCTGGAGTTCTGCGATCGACTTCAGATTCAATAAATCGAACAATCTCATCATTCTTCACTAAATCAGTGTGACTATTGAAAGGAATATTATTAAATCTTGCGTATTCCTCTAACTTATCAAAATCAGGAACAATCAAAGCAGACATGAATCTTCTTTTATCACCAATAACAACAGCATTAGATATATATGGACTTGTCTTTAGAATATTTTCAATAGGTTGTGGAGCAACATTCTTTCCACCTGAAGTAACAATGAGATCCTTTTTTCTGTCGGTAATCACTAAAAACCCATCTTCATCAAGATGCCCAATATCGCCTGTGTGAAACCACTCTCCTTCAAAGGCCTCCCTTGTCTCTTCTTCCTTCTTATAATAACCTTTCATCACATTAGGCCCTTTGACTAATATTTCACCATCCTGAGCAATTTTAACTTCCACTCCTGGTATTGGTTTGCCTACTGAGCCAAACTTGATATTATCGAATGTATTGGCTGAAACTACAGGGGATGTCTCTGTTAGGCCATACCCTTCAAGTATCAGTAATCCTATTGAATAAAAAAACTCGGCAATATCTTTAGCAAGAGGAGCTCCACCCGACACAAAAAACCGGACACGCCCGCCTGTCTTATCCAAGATTTTCGAACAAACAAGTTTATTCGCTATGCTCATTTTTAACTTAAGAGCTTTAGGAACAGGTTGTTTTTTAAGCTTTCTTTCTGCACATTTTTTAGCAACATTAACAGCCCAATAAAATATTTTTCTTTTCAAGGGGGAACTGGATAGAACATTATCAATGACTTTTGAATAAATCTTTTCAAATACACGAGGCACGCTCACCATAATATTCGGCCTTATTTCAAGCAAATTTTCTGCCAATGTATCCAAACTCTCTGCGAATGCGATTGAAGCTCCCATATAAAGATAACAAAAAACAACCATTCTCTCTAACACGTGTGATAAAGGCAAAAAAGATAACACAGTATCTTTATAAGATATATCAATGATGGATAAAGTTGTTTTGATATTGCTTATAAAATTTTTGTGAGTTAAGATAACCCCTTTTGGGATGCCTGTCGTCCCAGAAGTATAAAGAATAGATGCATCATCTTCAGGTTCAACTTTTAATGCCATCTCTTCAAAAAGGCCAGGATTCTCTTTGGATACTTTTTCCCCTCTTTCCATGATTTGCTCAAGAGGAAACACTTCTTCAGGAGGATCCTTAAAAAAAACAATATAATGTTTAACTTTTGTCAGATCTTTTTTTATTACCTGTATTTTTTGCCAAAGTTCTGGAGAAGAACACACGACAACCTCAGCATCTGAATCTTCAATAATATATTTTATCTGCTCTGGCATTAAGGACGGATACACAGGAACCGTAATACCTCCAAGGCATAAATTAGCAAGATCTGTAATCACCCAATTGGGGCAATTTTCAGAAAGCAGGATGAGTTTATTCCCTTTCTTAATGCCCAAATCCCGCAAACCAAGTGAAAGATTTTGAACAAAATTCGAAAATTCTTTCGTAGATATAGGAACATAACGCCCTTGTTCCTTGTATAAGAGCAAATCATTCTTTAAATAAGATTTTACTGTGTTAAGAAATAACTGAGGTATAGTCTCTATCATTGGGCCCTCCAAGATACGGATGGCAACAATTTTATTGGAGATAAGAATATAAAGTCAAGCTCTTCTTCGTGTAATGTGGATTCTCAATACTCTGATGACGGAAGAGATGTAGTTAGTTTTCTCTTACCTTGGCAATGGAAACGACTCTATCGTTGTCCTCTAAATTTATTATTCGAACACCTTGAGTAGCTCTTCCTATTGACCTGACGTTTTCGCTTTTAATCCTGATTACTTTTCCAATTTCGGTAATTAAAATCAGTTCTTCTTTTAATACCCCCACTATACCAACAGCTGTTCCGATTCGAGAATTTGTTTTTAAATTCACAACACCTTTACCAGCTCTTCTATGTCTTGGGTAAAGATTTATTTCTGTCTTCTTCCCATATCCTTTCTCACTGATAGTAAAAATATATTTCTCTTTTTCTCCTGCAACAACCATTCCAATGATTATATCTTTAGGATCCAACTTAATAGCTTTCACTCCAGCTGCCTGGCGGCTCATAGGCCTGACTCCTTTTTCATGAAAACGTATGGCTTTCCCCATCTTAGTTCCAATGATAATATCCTTATTACCATCTGTTAATTTGGCCATCAACAATTCAGTTTTTTCTGGAATTGAAACAGCAATGATTCCGCCTTTGCGAACATGTCGAAAATCACTCAGTCTTGTCTTTTTAATCTGGCCGTCTGATCTCAACATTATAACATAGTGGTCTTTGGAAAATTCCTTGACTCCAATTACCGACTTTACAGTCTCTTCAGGTGAAAATTGAATCAAATTTTTGATAGATTTTCCCCGCCCTGAAACTCCTACATCAGGAATTTCAAGAGCCTTTAACCAATATAGTCGTCCCTTATCTGTAAAAAACAATAAATAACTGTGTGTTGAACAGATGAAGAGATCCTGCACTATGTCTTCAGCTTTCATGCTTATGCCTCTTTTTCCTTTGCCCCCACGGCACTGGAAATGGTAATAACTAAGAGAAGTTCGCTTGACATATCCAGAGGAAGTATATGTAATTGCAACTTCTTCTTCTTTTATCAAATCTTCGGCTTGAAGGTCTGCGATGTAACCATCATTTATCTCGGACTTTCTCTCGTCATTGTATTCATTTTTTATCTGTTTCAATTCGTCCACAATGATATCTAAAATCATCTTTTCGCTGCTTAAAATTTTTCTCAATTTTATTATGAGTTTTTTCAACTCTTCATATTCTTTCTGAATTTTTTCTCTTTCCAATCGAGTCAATTTTTGAAGCTGCAAATCTAAGATAGCTTGAGCCTGAGTCTTGCTCATATGGAATTGAGACATCAGACCGTTTCTTGCCTGGTCTACTGTCCGAGAAGAACGAATCAAGCTAATTATCTCATCCAGGTGGTCTAAAGCGATTGTCAGCCCCTCAAGAATATGAGCCCTTAATTCAGCCTTCTTCAACTCGAAGCGTGTTCTCCTCCGCACTACATCCTGTCGGTGTGAAATAAAATAGTGCAGCATATCAAGCAAAGTTAGAACTTTTGGCTGCTTATCGACTATCGCCAATAAAATGATTCCAAAAGTAGTTTGAAGTGCTGTATATTTGTAAAGATTATTCAATATAATTTCAGGAAGTTCTCCTTTTTTTACTTCGATTACAATACGCATGCCTTCCCTGTCAGATTCATCTCTGATATCTGCAATGCCTTCAATTTTTTTATGATTGACTAATTGTGCTATATTTTCCAGAAGCCTTGATTTATTAACCTGATAAGGAATCTCTGTGATAACAACACGGTCTCTATCGTTCCCTCGACCCCGTTCGATTTTTGCTTTCGCTCTAAGGATAATCGTTCCTCTCCCAGTCTTATAAGCATTTCGAATTCCTTCAATTCCAAAAATGTATCCGCCTGTTGGAAAATCCGGGCCTGGAATGAATTCCATTATCTTATCCAGAGTAGCTTGAGGATGTTGAATAAGGTATATGATGCCATCTATTACTTCACCTAAATTATGAGATGGGATGTTTGTAGCCATCCCCACAGCTATCCCTGAACCGCCATTAATAAGCAAATTCGGGATTTTAGCAGGAAGGACCTCAGGCATCTTAAGGCTTTCATCATAATTTGGGATAAAATTAACTGTATCCTTTTCAATGTCAGTCAGAAGTTCGTGGGCAATCTTTTTCATCCGGACTTCGGTATATCTCATAGCAGCTGGCGGGTCTCCGTCAATAGAGCCAAAATTCCCCTGTCCATCCACCAATGGATACCGAAGGCTAAAATCTTGTGCCATCCTCACAATAGCATCATAAACAGCAGATTCGCCATGTGGGTGGTATTTTCCTATCACTTCCCCCACAATACGTGCTGATTTTTTATATGGCTTGTTCCATGTATTACCCGCGTCATACATGGCATAAAGAGTCCTTCGGTGAACAGGTTTGAGTCCATCCTTGATATCAGGAATAGCACGTCCTATGATTACGCTCATAGCATAATCCAAATAGGAACGCTTCATTTCTTCTTCAAGGCTGACATCAATCAACTTGTTGTTCATTAAAATTCCTTTCTCGTGCAGAAAATAATTTATACTTTATTCTTAGCTATATATCCAGGTTTTGGGCTTCGAGTGCATTTTTCTCAATAAAATTCCTCCGGGGCTCTACTTCATCTCCCATAAGAGTTGTGAAAACTTTATCTGCCTCCACAGCATCCTTTATAGAAACTTTCACTAAATATCTTGTTTCTGGGTTCATGGTTGTCTCCCAAAGCTGCTGCGGAGCCATCTCGCCCAATCCTTTATATCTCTGGATAACAAGGCCTTTTTTCCCTTTCTCGGAAAGATATTCTAATAATTTTGCATCGTTTTCTACCGAGACCTTTTCGCTGTTACTTATCACTTGATAAGGAGGGTTAAAATATTCCAGCTCTTCATGCAGCTTGTAAAGATTTTTGTATTCAACTGACTTTATGAGTTCCTGGTTTACTTTTGTTACAATTTTCATTCCATTTACCTGAAAATTAACAGATAATTCATAAAGACCATGTTCTTCATCCTTGCTTAAAACAGAAATAATACTTTTTTCATTCAGAATATTCTGAACCTTCTCGATTTCCTGAACTTTTCTCAAAAAATCCACGTTCGCAGCACCATTTTGAAGAAGAATATCTATAAGAAAGAAAGGATAGTTTTTTCTTTCTAACACTCTGATATAGTGCTTCTTGGCAATAATTTTTTGGAGGAACTTTCGAAATTTATCCCCTTTTATGATCTCTTTCTGTTTATTGGCCTTTATCTGGAATTCTTCGGAAATCTTTCTGATAATATAATTCTCAAATTCCCTCTCATCTTTAAGATACTGAAAAGATTTCCCTTTTGATATTTTATAAAGCGGAGGCTGTGCAATGTAGATATGCCCATTTTCGATTAATTTAGGCATCTGTCTGTAAAAGAAGGTCAAGATAAGGGTTCTGATATGAGAGCCGTCCACGTCTGCATCTGTCATAATAATCACTCTATGATAACGCAGCTTTTCGATGTTAAAATCAGACTGTTCTACACTCGTTCCTAAAGCAGATATGATGATTCCGATCTCTTCGCTTTTAATGATTCTGTCAAATCTTGCTTTTTCCACATTGAGGATCTTGCCCTTTAATGGAAGAATCGCCTGAAACCGCCGGTCCCGTCCTTGTTTAGCCGAGCCGCCAGCAGAATCACCTTCAACCAGGAAAATCTCACTTGCCTTAGGGTCACGCTCTTGACAATCAGCTAATTTTCCAGGCAGCGAACTGGATTCTAAAAGTCCTTTCCGGCGAGACAATTCCCTTGCATTTCGTGCAGCCTCTCTGGCTCTTGCAGCATCTAATATCTTTGCAACAATTTTTCTGGACACAGAGGGATTTTCCTCAAAGTATATAGACAACTGCTCGTTTACAATCGACTCAACAATCCCTTTTATTTCGCTGTTTCCAAGTTTTGTTTTTGTCTGTCCTTCAAACTGAGGGTTTTTGATTTTTAGACTTAAGACAGCACAAAGCCCTTCCCGGATATCATCACCAGTTAAATTCTGCTTCAAATCTTTGAGTAATTTATTAGCATTGGCGTAATTATTAATAGAACGTGTAAGACCAGTTTTAAATCCTATTAAATGTGTCCCCCCTTCTGTGGTATTGATATTGTTAACAAAGCAAAAGATAGTCTCTGAATAACTTGTGTTATATTGTAAGGCAAGCTCGACTAAAACATCGTCTCTGATGCTTTCAAAATATATCGGTTTTGGATTGAGAATGCTTTTATTCTGGTTAAGATATTGAACAAATTCTTTTATTCCGCCTTTATATTGAAAGTCATTTCTTTTATCAGTTCTCTCATCAACAAGAGATATTCTCAGTCCTTTGTTCAGAAACGAAAACTCCCTTAACCTTTGGCTCAGAATTTCAAACTGATATTCTGTGTTCTCAAATATTTCAGGATCGGGCTTGAAAGTGATTTTTGTGCCGGTTTTTTTTGTTTGACCGATCTTCTTTAACTTTGTTACAGGTTTTCCTCTTTCATAGGTTTGAGTATAAACGCCTCTGTTCCTTTTTATTTCCAGATCAAGTCTTTCAGATAGCGCATTTACTACAGATACCCCAACTCCATGGAGGCCTCCGGAAATCTGATATGTCTTGGAATCAAACTTTCCACCAGCATGAAGAGTGGTCATTACAAGCTCTGCGGCGGGTTTTTTTTCTTTTTTATGAATTTCTACAGGGATTCCACGCCCATCATCGATAACAGTAACAGAAGAATCCACATGAATAATCACTTCTATATTGGTACAGAAACCAGCAAGAGCTTCATCAATGCTGTTATCAACAACTTCATAGACCAGATGATGCAGGCCTTCAGGTCCTGTGCTCCCAATATACATGGCCGGCCGCTTGCGAACAGCTTCCAGCCCCTTAAGAACTTTTATGCTTTCTGCAGTATATTTTTTGTCTATCATTTTCTTACTTTTTAAAAGAAAAAATGAGGGCTATGGAGGAAGGAATTTCACATAACCCATTAGGCATAATTTTCATTTAAAATTGTACCCTAATTAGTCTAATTAGTAAAGAAATTTTACCCTTATTTTTAATAAAAAATCATGCATATTTTTAACTCAATTTTGTGGCTAAAAATACATAGTGAAATTCTAAATTCATAAAACTTTTGAGGCTTTGAAAAAATTCCTGTATTTGGCTATAATTATTAAAAAAAAGAGGTTTAAATGCCAGCAAATTTACCTCCCCAATACTTCGAAACAGAAAAAAAACTCAGGACAGCAAAAACTCCTCAAGAAAAGATATCCATCTTGGAAGAACTTCTCTCTATTGTTCCTAAACACAAGGGAACAGAAAAGCTCCAGGCATTGCTAAAGACAAAAATAGCTAAGCTCAAATCTCAGGTGCAAAAAAAAACAGGAGTATCAAAGCATGGCCCAGTTTTTTGGGTCGAGAAGGCAGGCGCTGGACAAGTTATCTTGTTGGGTGCACCTAATTCAGGAAAATCCATGCTTGTCAGGTCATTAACGAATGCAAAACCAGAAATTGGAGATTATCCCTTCACCACACGCACTCCTTTCCCTGCAATGATGCAATATGAGAATATCCAGATTCAACTCATAGATACTCCTCCTATTACTGCGGATTATATGGAGCCATGGCTTCCAGAATTGACAAAAGTCTCTGATGGTGTTCTTTTACTTTTAGACGTGTCAAACACAAATCCTATCCAGGATTTTTTCTCTATTTCAGCTAAATTAAAAGAAAAAAACATCGAATTTCTTCCTGATGGCCAGGACATTTCTTTAGAAATACCCCTTTTCCAAAAAAAGGCACTCATCATTGCCACAAAAAAAGACCTTCCCTCCGCAGATAAGAACTTCATAGCCCTAAAACAAGCGCTGCACACCAAACACGAACCTATCCTTATCTCAGCAATCAGGGGAGATAACCTTGAATATTTAAAAAAGATGATTTTTTCCTTCCTTCAAATCCTGCGAGTGTACAGTAAAATCCCAGGAAAAAAGGTCGACTATAATGCGCCCTTCATCTTTAAAAAAGGAAGTTCACTCATGGATATGGCCAAAGCTGTTCATAAAGATTTTTCACAAAAACTCAAGTTTGCACGAATATGGGGAAAGAACAAGTATCAAGGCCAAAAAGTCAATCGTGATTACATTCTCGAAGATGAAGACATTATCGAGCTTCATCTTTAAATAAATTAGAAACGCCTGGAATGCTTTTTTTAATCCTTACACAAGCTTAAAGCTTTGAATCAGCAAAAATTGGGCTTTTATAAAAAGGGGCTTTCATTGTCTTTTGTTTGCCGCTATAATTTAATTCCTACATTCGGGGCGTAGCGCAGTCTGGCTAGCGCACAGCGTTCGGGACGCTGGGGTCATGGGTTCGAATCCCATCGCCCCGACCAGATTAGACATTGGGATTTTTGGGGAGAAGAAAAGCGATTTTTTAACTTCTTTTCTGCCAAAAATTCTTTATTGTAACTGCTTTTATAATAAGGAATTAAGTCAAATGGTTTCTCAAAATCCAAAAATATTTTTTTGTCCAGCAGGCGACGGTTCGGAGTGGCTTCGCCACCCACAAAGAATTTTTAACTATTTGAGGGTTGAAAATTTTTTGTCCTCCAATTTTTTCCACTTTTGCCGAAGGCAAATGACGAAGCAAGTTTTTAAATCCCACGCTTTACATCCCGACGAAGTCGGGAGGCCAAAGGCGACTAAAAATTAAGAGGTGAAACTATGAAGACAAAATATTTTCTCTATGCTAGAAAATCAACCGAAGACGAAGAAAGACAAGT
>DAOUSP010000152.1 GCA_030627155.1 Candidatus Aminicenantota bacterium | reverse complement strand
GACATTGAATGCTATTTTCATTGAAAAAGTGGGAGAAAAAAATGCGCAAGATTCTGTCAGTCATTAAAAGAGAATACCTCCAAGTTGTCCGGACAAAGGGATTTATTATAGGGACAATTTTAGGACCTGTTTTTATGGCAGCGATTATTTTTGTCCCAGTGCTTGTCTCTACGGTTTCTGTTGAGCGGCAGGAAAGAATAGGCGTTGTTGACGCAAGTCAAGAGATTTTTATGGAGTTGGATAAGAAACTGGACCATAAATTAAAAGACGGAAGACGGCGCTACATTCTTGAAGAATACAAATTGCCAGAAGATATCGACTCGCTCCGTAATAAATTGAACCAAATGGTTTTAGACAAAGAGCTGTCCGCTTATATTTTTATTCCAGAAGATATTTCTGACGGAAGCTTTGCTGAATATGTTTCTCAGCATGTTGCTGATTTTGATAAAATTCGGAACATAAATGAAGCCTTAAATAGCGTCATTATTGAAAAAAGGCTTAAAAAAGAGGGGTTAGATCCTCAAAAAATTGCGGATTACATAAGAGGTGTGCGGTTGAAGACTATCAAAGTCACCAAGAAAGGCGTCGAGGAAGATACAGGGGGAACGTTTATTATTTCTTATTTTTTGGTTCTTATTCTTTACATGTCTCTTTTCTTCTACGGGGCTATAATTTTAAGAGGTGTCCTTGAGGAAAAAACATCCAGGGTTGTGGAAATTATCCTCTCTTCACTAAGGCCTTTTCAGCTGATGCTTGGGAAAATATTGGGAATTGCAGCCGTGGGATTTACACAATATATCATATGGGCTCTTTTTGGACTGACTGCATCTCAATACAGTGGCTCAATAATAAAGGGCATGGTTTCTTCGGCAGATACATTAAAAATTCCCACGATTCCTGCCTATATCTTTGTGTATTTTGTTTTGTTTTTTATCTTGGGATATTTTCTATATGGAACTATATATGCAGCCGTGGGCTCTATGGTGAATTCAGAGAAAGAGGCGCAACAACTCCTTTTTCCGGTGAGCATGTTTTTGATAATCCCAATCTTACTCATGATGTATGTGATAAGAAGTCCCAACAGCACGTTCTCTGTTGTTTTATCTTTGATTCCGTTCTTTGCTCCTATTTTAATGCTTTTGCGTATATGCATTCTGCTCCCGCCGTTTATTCAGATTGCTGGCTCGATTGTCCTTCTTGTGCTGGCTGTCCTTCTTATGGTCTGGATTGCAGCAAAGATTTATCGTGTAGGAATCTTGATGTATGGCAAACGTCCAAGTTTTGTAGAGATTCTGAAGTGGGTAAGGTATAAATAAGAATATTCTTATATCTGTATTGCTTCTAGCCAAAGATCTCTTCAAGTGTATTCAAAAGAGGATAATTCTAATAAGCTTTTTTTGTATGGAGTGAACCTTTTTAAAAATTCTTCCGTAGTAAATGTTGAGATGAAAAGATGAGGTCAAACATGAAGGTATTAAAAAGGCCGAGTCGAGTGGTATTCCTTTTTTCACTCCCTTTTATATTCAGTGCTTGTTTTTATGTGAGAGTTGTTGAAAACGTGAAAAATCCGGAAAGCTATTTTACAAAAGCATACAAAAGAATCGAAAGAATTCATAAGCGTTACCCCAACCGAAAAGGGCATTCAAGTGAAATTAATATCTTGGTCTATGAAAAGTCCGATGGAAAGCTTATTAAAGTCACAGCTCCCATGTGGTTTGTAAATACTTGCATGGATATTGGAGTTCAAGCAGGGGAAAAAGAGGGAGAATTTAATTTTGAAAAAAAGTATGATTTTGATTGGAGAGAACTTAAAGATTTTAAGAAAATTGGGCCAGGTCTTTTAGTTGAAGTTGTTGATGAAAACAATAAAATTCTGATTTGGATAGAATAAATGCTTGAAATTTAATTTAACGAGAGCAATCTAAAAAAGCAATTTAGATTAGAAAAAAGAACTAAAGAATGAGAGGCCAGGGATACAAGGAAAATGATGATATCTATACACTTGTCGAAAAAATCAAAGAAGGAGACAGAGAGGCCTTTATGGCGATTACTCACTTATATCAAAAGAAGGTTTATATGTTAGCTTATTCTTATTTTCAGAATACAGAAGATGCTCTGGATATTGTTCAAGATACCTTCTTAAGACTTTATCAAAAAGTAAACCTTTTTAAGAAGGGAAAAAATTTTCAGAACTGGCTTCTGCAAATTGCTAAAAATCTATGTATCGATCATTACCGGAAAAACTATAAAAGGAACAAAGAATGGGGATGGAAAGAGGATATAGATGAGGCACATCTCATCGATTACAAGGAGCTTGACTGTCATCGCTCAAAGGATTTGAAACTAATTATTTCAATTTGCCTGAAGAAACTTCCAGAACGCCAGCGTATGGTATTTCTAATGAAGCACTACAATAATCTTCATTACAGAGAAATCGCCCAGATTATGAATATTGCTTTAGGAACAGTAAAATCACTCCATTTCAAAGCAGCACAAAATTTAAGAGTTTTAATGAGCCCTTATTTAGAGGGAGGAAAAAATGAGGGGATGTAAAAAGTTTGAAAAACAAATGATGGCTTTCCTCTCCGGAGAGCTTCTTGAGGACAACCAAGAACAATTTATTAATCATATTGAGAAATGTACCCAGTGTAGAAACGAGCTGGTGCAGCTTAGAAACCTTATGAATAGGGCCGATGTCCTGAATGAAGAAGTCGATGAAGCTATGGCATCTATAAACTGGGATGTTCTGCCTGCGCAGATTGCAGATTTTGTATTTAAAAAGGAACCCAGCCTGCCAAGAAAGGCCTCAACTGGCGACATTTTCAAAGTTCTCTTCCAGGCCAAATTCAGACCTGTTTATGCGGGAGTGCTTTTAGGTCTTTTGTTAGGAGCTGTAATCACATTCATGGTTTTGCGGGTTCCGCATATTAAAGAAATGAGAGGAAGAGAGTTTTTTGCCTCGGAGGATTTCCTGGATAGGGTCGATCTGGAAATGGCACGCAGGGATACCTTGGATTATCTTGATAAAAGCCAATACTTGCTTTTGGATTTTGTCCAATCTTCCCCAGAGAGACTGAGTGAATACTGGCAGAAAGATTTTGCTTCTACTCAAGCGAAAGACTTGCTCTCAAAGAAAAAATATATGAACCACCAACTGGAGAAGTTTCAAATGGCAAAAGCTAAGAAGATCTGTGACCAGATTGAGATTCTGTTTTATGAACTGACACAAATAAGCGAGGAGCTTTCTGTAGAGGAGCTTGAAAAGATTCGGAACTTCATCGAAAACAGACAGATTTTACTGAAAATAAAATTAGTAAAGCGAGAATTGGAAGAAAGCGAGGTGTAAAGTGAGAAAAATATCGGCAATTTTAGGTGTTATATTCATGGCTTCCTTTCTTCTTCAGGCATATGCTCAAAAGGTCGAGCCAGATGAGAAGCTGTTCCAAGAAGCAAAAATCCTGCTTTTCGATAAAAAGTGGGACGCAGCAAAAGAAAAATTGGATGAGCTTCTTGAAAGATTTCCGGAGAGTCCATTGTATTCACAGGCGATTTTCTATAGAGCTAAATGCCTGGAAGGGCAGGAAGGAAAAGAACTTGAGGCATTGGAGAATTATCAAAGATATCTCAGGTTAAGAAAGCGTAACAAAAGCCTGACTGAAGAGGCGGAAATATCCATTATAGATTTATCATTCAAGCTATATGAGAAAGGGAAAAGAGCTTCTCTTAAAGAAATAGAGAAAAGACTTTCACATTCGAACAAGGTGATCCGGTATTATGCGGCGTTTAAGTTTAGCTATGCCAAGGATAAAAAAATTGCAGAGGCAGGAGTTCCCATCTTAAAAGAGATTGTGCGTAAAGAACCTGATGATGAATTGCGCGACAGAGCTAAAATAGCCATTCTCAGAGTCAACCCGAACGCTTTAAAGGATTTTGAAGAAGAGAGATATGAAAAACGTGCAAGGATTCTGAAAATAAGAGTGTATAAAAATGGAAAACAACAGATGTCTATAAATATCCCCTGGGCATTAGCTGACCTTGCGTTGAGCGCAATT
>DAOUSP010000004.1 GCA_030627155.1 Candidatus Aminicenantota bacterium | reverse complement strand
TGTAACGAAGCAGATGCAGTTAGATCGGCTCGCCCGAAGGGTAAAGAATGCCGACATAGAGGAAAAGAAGTGCATGGGGAAAGAGTTGAATGTTATGCTTAAGGAAAGATCGACGTAAGTGGCAGATATCATGGAAAATAAATATTGGTGTCGGCATAATTTATGAATAATTCAGGCTAATAAATGGAGGTGTTACATGGGGAAATATTTAGCCATCCTTGGAGGCCTGGTCACAATGGCAGGCGGTGTCCTTCTGGTTATCTTTGTATGGTGTCGGGAATTCTTGGAACTTGTTTTTGGCGTCATTCCACCTTTACTGTTTTTTGGTGGGGTAATCGCATTTATTGCTGGAATCAGCAGCATCAAAGATTCTATTAGAACCAAAAAATTAGAGCAAGAGCTTAAAGAAGAAAAAGAAGAAGAGAAAGAAGAATAAAAACAATTTCTTACGATTAAACAAACTAACTCTTTTATTTTTTGACTTTATGTTTTCATGTAATTTTTAAGCAAATTACACTACGTGAAATAAATTGTACAAGTTTAATGTTTGGAAATAAAGCATGCTTGCCAAACTTTAAACACCTGTGATAATATTTTTTAAGTGGTTCGCATCGCAATTTCCCTTTTAACCGTCATTAGTTTATTTGCCTCTAATCCAATCCCTACAATTAATCCAATCCCTTCAATCGAAATGTCCTTTCTCCAAAACAGCTCAAAAATGCTGTATACTCAATTTGCGCCAAAAGGCCACATTAATATTTCCTTCCCAGAACCTATTTCTTTTTCAGACCAACTCTCAAACCAGCAAGCTTTTTTTCTTTTTCATGAAATATTTTCATCTTACACTACCCTCGAATTTTTTTCTGAAAGGCATTTTTTATTTCCTGAAGGAACAAGCTCTATCCTTAAAGCCAGATGGTCATTTAAAGACAATAAAAATAATAACCAATATGTGTTTCATATTTTTTTCTTTCTTATCGCGAATGATTCCTCAAAAACAGAACTGGGCCAAAGCTCTTTGAAGATATCGGAAATCAAGGCAGAAAAAATATGAAATTCCTTAAGACAAACTTTCATAGTAAGACTATCTTTTTTTACGGATTTGTTGCCAGCATCTGCATCTCTGTCCTTATCCTTACACTTTCTTTCCTTCTCCCTGCATTGATATCTTCCAACTATTATCAGAAGTCCTTGGAAGAAATCCGGAGGACATCTATATCTATAAAAAAAGAATTTTCTCAGCTAATAGAAGAAATTCATATAAAAAGTGATTTTTTGTCAGCGCATCCTTTTCCCGAAAATAAAGACAAAATATTCGAACTGTTCAAACAGTTCCCACTAAACACAGAAAAAGAAGGAATTGCTTACTACAACAAAGATGGAAAACTTACCTTATGGCTGGGTAACGTTGTTGATTTAAATAAATTCTTTCAGCATCCAAAAAACATGCCTTTTCTTCAAAATTCTTCTCTTTGCATCCAGGACAAAGCATCTGTTTTTCTCGTTTTTTCTAAGCCAGTAAATAATAACAGCTATGTTGTTTTTTACCGCCTGTTAGCTTTCCTCCCACAGTTCCAGACCAAATATCTCAAAGAATATCATTTTCTAAATCCAAATTACCTGAGAAATTGCGAGATTGACTATTGGGATTTCCGTGAAGATGTCACTGGTTTTGAAAAGATTTTTGCAAAGTTCAACGATGAATATATCGGACAACCGCCCCTCCAAGGCGACATACAAACCATATTTTTTCCTTTGAGAAGCGAAGAAAACAAAATTGTTGCCACAGTCACGCTCACATCGCCGTCTTTGCCTTCAAAAATATCAAATCAAAGAGAATCCCCTCTTCTGTTGTTTCATTTTTTCCTGGGCCTTTCCCTGGTTTTCCTGATATTATACATCATTAAATCCACATCCTTTTTTCAAAAACCTGGATTTTTGCCCTGCCTTTACATTGTTTTGGCTTTGGGAATATTAAGATCGCTCTTTTTCCCTTTAAGCCAATTCAAAAAGATCCAAGCCCTTGATATTTTCTCCCCTTCTGTAAGTGGTTTCTTTTCTTTTTTGAATTTCACAAAATCTCCAGCAGATATTTTCTTAACCGCATTTTTTCTTTTTTTAATCATATGCTGCGCCTCCATATATATTCACAGGCAGCTTTTTACTGCAAACAAAAACCATGCTCCTTTACTGCGATGGATCACACTTCCTTCAGCACTTTTAATCTCCTTTGTCCTTATTGCTACACTTCAAGAAATCCTCAACCGTATCGTATTCCATTCAAGTCTTAACCTCCTGCGGTTTTCATGGAGCACATCATTTATGCTTTTGCATGTCAGTATTATTCTCTTTTTCCTCATATTCTTTATCGTAAGTCTTACATGCATTAGAATTGTTTCCAAATATTCTCCTGATATATTCTATCCATTAGTCATATTTTCCCTTTTGTTTTTAGTTTATTTTCTTTTATTCAAAAAATATTTTCCTACCGCAATCCTCCTTTTTCATGCGGCATTGATCCTCTTTATCCTTGTATTAGCTTTTTCTCCGAAAACCACAAGGCAAAGAATTGCTCTATTTACAGGGTTTCTACTAATGACATTATTGATATATTTCTCCATTCATCTGACGTCCTCATATCGAAACCGTTCCATTCTTCAGAACTCTCTTCAAAACATCATAAAATCCCAGGAACAATGGGCTCTTTTTTTCCTCGAAGATTCGTTCCAGGAAATCGATAAAAGACAAGCCCAGCTCCTTGCTCTTATGCATGGCATCGGCGGCTCCCAAGATTTAGCTCATTCAATCTGGGAAAGGACTTCCCTATCTAAATTTAATTGGTATTCAAGTTTTGAAATCTTCAATTCCGAGGAAAAAATCCTTTCCAGTTTCTCCTTGAATATTCCTGAAATATATCAGACCTATTTTACCTTTCCTTCAAGTCCTCAATGGTCTATATCTCAACAAAATATTCAATTCATGGGGAAGGAAAAAGCTTTTCTTATAGGATACAAAGACTGGTTTGAGGACAACTCATATGCAGGCAGGACAATTCTGTACATATCTGTTGACTATGACATGCTGCCTTTTCTGTATTCTGCCAATCCTTATTTCGAACTTCTCAGAGTAACGTCCTTGCCTTCCCTTGAGCAAATCGACTTTGGCTTTGCCATCTATGATTTAGATGGAAAATTTATTTTCAATCCACACAAATTGTCTTCTGGGATATCTGTAAACCTTCTTCAGAAAATTCAATCATCTGAAGATTCGATTTGGGCCACATTTAAAGATAAAAATAAAAAATTCACTGGCTTATCCTTCAAGCATAGCAAAAGAATCTATTCCTTGTTCATCGTAGAGAAAAGCATTTTTAAATGTTTTGTAGACCTGTTGAAACTATTCCTTTTCTATTTCTTACTTTTTTCTATAGTAGGATTTCCTGCAGCTTTAATTTTAAGCAGAAAAAAAATTAAAAATCCATTCTGGTCATTCTCAAATCGGGTGTATATATCGTTTATTGCCATTGCTCTCATTCCTCTTCTTCTTTTTACGCTTTCCACAAGAAACTTTTTCAACCAATTCTTTACACAAAAATTCACAGAAAATGCCGAGGAGCATGCAAACATTGCCCATCGGGTTATGGAAGATTATATCTTCCTTCAAAAAGAAGAAGGAACACCATTGAGTTTCATCCCTGAAAATCTTCTCACATGGATAAGTTCGACAATATCCAACGATGTTAACTTTTATCAGGATGGAACTATCGTTTCATCCAGTCGCCGGGAATTTTTCGACTATGGCCTTTTGCCAGAGCTTATCGATGGCGAGGTATATTATAAAATTCAGCATGAAAACAATCCATTCTATACCCAAACACAAAAAATCGGCACATATTCTTTTCGTACATTAACAATTCCTTATCCATTCCAAGAATCGCTTCTGCTCATTTCTCTCCCCTTCCCTTTAGAGAGACAGGAAATAAATAAAGCAGTCAATGAACTAATAGATTTCTTTTTCTTTATCTCAGTATTATTTATAGTTATAGTTTTCTTCTCTGCAAGAGCTTTAGGAAGAACAATTATTTTGCCTATAAAAAAACTCCTTAAAGGGACGAAAGAAGTCAGCTTAGGAAACCTTGAAACCTCTCTTTCTTATAAGCCGCAAGATGAAATGAAGACGCTAATCGATGGCTTCAACACTATGGTAAAGAATTTAAAACAGCACCAGCAGGAACTTGCGGAAATAAGTAAAAAAGTGGCCTGGGCAGAAATGGCTCGAAAGGTTGCGCACGAGGTGAAAAACCCCCTTACTCCTATACAGCTTTCCGCAGAACATTTGGTAAAAGTCTATGAAGATAAAAAGGTAAATTTCGAAGATACCTTAAAAGAATCTGTTACTTATATCATAAAAGAAGTTGAAAACCTGCGGAAAACCGCTCAGGATTTTTTAGAAATTTCCAAAGAACCTCCTATGAAAAAAGAAGTTGTTAACGTGAAAAAAGTTCTTCAGGAAACTATTCATCCTTATAAAAATATTCTATTTGATAGAATCACTTTTAAAGAAACCTATACAGGTGATAATTTCACTATTATTGGAGAAGAATCAAAAATAAAAACAGCTATTCGCAATATAATCACAAATGCAATCGAAGCAATCTCTGATCATGGAGAAATCCTTGTAGATGCCAGCAGTTTCAAAACTCAAATACTCATAAAAATTAGTGACACAGGAATCGGCATCCAGAAAAACCTTCTCAAGAAAATCTTTGACCCATACTTTTCCACAAAAGATGTAGGAACCGGCTTAGGCCTTCCTATTGCCAAAAAAATCATCGAAAACTCTCGAGGCTCTATCATGGTTTTAAGCAAGGAACACAAAGGCACATCTATTATCATAAAACTTCCGAGAGCGAAACAATAAAAAAATTTTCAGCTACCACAAATATGGGCTGGTATTTTTTTTTGATTTATGAAAAAATTAGTTCCTCTATGATTTTAAGTAAAATAAGAATCATTTTCTTAATCTTATTTTTAACTGTCATAACTTTCCCTTTGCAGGCTGAAAAAATAAGTCTGAAATTCAGCTTTAACTCAAACTCTGTTCCCAATGGGGACCTCAACGAATGGATCGACTCATACAATTTACTCTGGAGGGATTGGGCTCAACTAAAAGGAGGAACTTTAAAAGGGCAGTTTAAACCTTTAGATTTTGGCTCCAATATAGAAATAGGACTTCAAATCCCTATTTTTCCAGGGTTTGCACTAAATATCAGCGGAAGCCAATTCGCAAGTAAAGAAGAAGGAACGATAGTATTTGCAACAGAAACAGGAGCACAAGTTGAAAATCATTTCATCAGAAACGAAATAATAGCATTACCTTTTAAAGTAGGATTCAGCTATTCTTTTCCGATGCCGTTTCTTCCGGATCTTTCTGTTTATGGAAATATTGGGAGGCACATCATCTTTGTCCAGTATAAATCAAAAGAAAACTACGATTCCTTTTTCTCATTCATGGGCAGAGACTTTTATTACTGGTATAAGAAAGAAAAGACTTACAGGTCAGAATCTTTAGGTTATTATGCATCACTTGGAGCAGAATATACATTATTCAAATACATTGCATTTATGGTTGAAGGAGAAAAAGTTTGGTCAAAAACAGACGGATTCAAAGGTGCTTATACCTATGAGGACTATAGCGGGAAACGTGAGTCCGGAAAAGCCTCTATGTATTTTTACGAAAGCAACGAATGGCCATTTGACAACTATTATTATGTCCTATCAGGGCAAAAAGAAAGACCTGAAAATGAAGAGGTAAGAAACGTACGGCAGGGCGAGCTAAATTTTGGCGGTTTTGTATTTAAGATAGGAATAAAATTTAAATTCTAAAATAAACTAATTTCACCACCTATCTTAAGAGACATTGTTAATTTGACATATCCCATAAATTCCTCTACATTGATTCCATGCTGCAAAACCTACTAAGAATAATTTTTTATGCTGTTCTTTTTTACCTTATTTATCAGCTAATTCGTTTTTTCCAAGCAATTTATAAAGCTACCAAGCCACCACCACCCAAAAAAACCCTTCCAGGCATTATGGTCAAAGATGAAATATGCAACACGTACATCCCCAAAGAAGACGCCATTAGGGAAATTTATCAAGGGAGAGAATATTTTTTCTGCTCTAAGGAATGCCAACAGAAATATTTGGAATCAAAAAAATAAATCAATTGTTATAAACTTTTTTTCCCTCTTTTGTGGCTTTAAATGATATCCATTCAATGACTCACAGAGTCAAACTCCATGAGTCAATCGTGACGGTTTCTTCAAGAGTATACTGTTCATGCTCAAAATTAGCGGGAACAACAAAAGTATCTCCCTCGCTTACAATAAATTCCTCTTTTCGATTATCTCCACTTATGATGATTTTTTGCTTCCCTTTTAGGATTGTTGTAACCTGTTCATGAGAGTGTTTATGGGGTGGAACTTTAGAGCCCTTTGCATACTCAAATTTCGCCATGAGTACATCTTTTCCACAACCAAGAGTATGGCGAAAGACTCCCTTAAAAACCTCAACGACCGGCTGGTTTTTCTTTTTGATTATTGCCATCTTTACCTTCCTTTTTTACAATATTTCCATAGAAATTCTCAAGCAATTATAATAAATTAACTTTGTCATGGCTTCGATGATTCTGATTTTTTGTTTTATTAAGAACAACTCTCCTACCATGTTATTCTGAAGTCAGTAAATTCTTCCTTATACTGTTCCCATTCAACCTCGACATCATTAACCCATGATAATGGGGGGCCTTCTTTCATCTTCCCTATTAGATGTTCAATTTTCTCTTTCTCCCCCTCAACAAGTGCTTCGATACTACCGTCAACCAAATTTTTAACCCATCCAGTTAGTCTAAATGAACAAGCATATTGCCTGATATAATCACGAAAACAGACGCCCTGAACACGACCACAAATAAAAATATGTGCTCTTGCTTCCATTTTGAATTGAATTTATATTATCATAATTAAAATAAAAGGGAAATATTTAAACCTGAATGTGATAAGTTAAGAACTCAGGAGTCAACAGGAAAACATACATTACAAATGAAAAAAAATCTTTTATCTATTGCCGGAGTTGACCCAACGGCCGGGGCAGGAATATTTTTAGATCTGAAAGTTTTTCAGAATTTAGGATTCCATGGAATAGGTCTTGTTACATCAGTGACATCTCAAAACACACAGTGTGTCAAACAAATTCATTGCCTCCCCCCTGAATTTCTGTGGAGCCAATACCAAACTCTCCATGAAGATGTGGAAACATCTGGAATCAAAGTAGGCATGTTAGGATGTCAATCAAACATTCAACCGATAGAAAGAATATTAGCTGCAAACTCAGGCATCCCTGTTGTAGTTGACCCAGTCTTTAAATCCAGCTCAGGCATGTGGCTTTTAGAGCGAAAGGCAATTCCTGAATTCATGGAAAAGGTCTCAAAATATGCCTTCATTCTTACTCCAAATTTGGAAGAGGCTTCTTTAATTTTAGGCAAAAAGGTGAAAAACTTAAAACAAATGAAAGAGGCAGCAGAGAAAATTTATACTACATATCATATTCCCTGCCTTCTTACGGGGGGGCATCTAAAGGAAAACCCAACAGATTTGTTATATAATGGTAAAGATTTTCTTTGTTTCAAAAATGAGAAAGTTGACAAAAAAGTCCATGGCACCGGATGTTTTCTTTCATCAGCGCTTTTATGTTTTCTTGTTAAGGGTCTTTCAATAGAGAAAGCAGCGTTCGCTGCTAATCAGTTGACAAACAAAGCCATTATAAACGCATCTCCAACTGGCCACGGCCAACAGGTTATTACATTTCCGCTTGAACATCAAAGATGAACTTCTCTGGGCACACCATACTGCTTTTTCCCTTAAAAGTTTCATGCAATTTTTCCTTCTTCCTCTTCTAAAATCATACGCATCTCTCCGGAAGAAGTTGCTTTTTTTATTCTCTCTACAAATTTAGTCTCTTTAATCAAACGGCATATATGGGCAAGAGTTTTTAATTGCAATCCTGGGTTTTTTTTATCTCCTAAAAGCATAAATAAAATATGAGTCGGTTTTTTATCAAGAGATTCAAAGTTTACGCCCTCCTTTATTTTTGCAATTGCGAGAAATGGCTCATAGAATTCATTAAGCAAAGCATGAGGGACAGCAATTCCTTCTGTAATTCCTGTGCTTCCAAGGCGTTCTCTTTTTAAGAGCTCTCTAAGAACAATCTTGTCATTAGAAATCAAGCCTTTCTTCTTCAAGGCAAACACAAATTCCTTCAAAACAAACTCTTTATTACCGGGTTTTAGGTCAAGCAAAATATGATCATCTTTTAAAAAACCGTTGATTCTCATTTTTTTCCCCTATTTGCCTACGGGTTTTTTTCACTGGATAATTTCATCTGCTCTTTTTAAAATCTCTTCAGAAAAATGAACTTTCTGTTTTTCTGCGTTTTTTAGATTAAGATGTAATTTAACATCCTCCATGTATTCAAATGGGATGTCTGCTGGGCTTTCTCCATTCTTTACCCTTAATGCAATTCTACCTGCTTTGTATCCCATATCAAAAAAATCCCATCCTAAAGCTGCACAAGCCCCTAATTTTGTCGAGAGAAGAAATCCACCAAAAAGAGGAATCCTATTATCCGCTGCAACTTGCCCCACTGCTTCAAAACAGGCGTTTATCGTATTGTCTGATATTTGATAAATAATATCGATGTTTTTATTGATGAGTATTTGCGTCGCCAATAGAACTTCGTTTGGATTTTGAATCGGAATTGCCTTTATTTCAAAACCCAATTCACTCGCACTTTCCTGGGCCAAGCTCAGATAATATTCTGAGTTCAATTCTGAGGGAGTCCACAAGGTTCCAATCCTATTGATATTAGGCATAACTTCTTTTATGAAAACCAAACTTTGTTTAATAGGCCCTTTTGAAGAAACCCCCGAAACATTTCTCAAATGGTCATTGTCAGAACGTCCTGCTCCTGCTAAAAATGGATTCGCAACAGAAGAAAATACAATTGGGATACCTCGCGTCGCATGAATGGCAGCTTGCAGGCAGGGTGTGGAGAGGGCCACAATTATATCGACCTTTTCAGAAACAAATTCCTGGGCTATCCTTTGTACTTCCGGGAGGCTTCCCTTCCCATTTCTCAAGATGAGTCGGATGTTTTCTCCATTCACATATCCATTGTCTTCTAAACACTTAATAAATCCCTCACGTACAAAATTCAAATGTGGTGCATCATTCACCTGGAAAATTCCCATAGTATAAAGGTTTTCTTTCTTCTGTTTACAACTAAAAAAAACAGTGAAAATCAATAGGCAGAGCAGACAAGCTTTTTTCATTTAAACTTCCTCATTTTCCTAAACATAATAATCAAAAAACATCAGCGGAGCAAATATTTTCTATGTTTTACATATAATTTTTTTTTAAGAAAAGAATAAAAAAAATAGACAGAGTACTTTAAAAGATACAAAGAATTTGCCTTGATTTTTTCAGTGGCCTCTATTTTTTTGGTGGAGTTATTTTTATTTGGCTCATCTCTGGTTTTTCTTGACATTCTTTTTCAAACGCTAAGTCTCGTAGGGTATTCGTGTATTCTTTCGCTTGAAATCTATAAGTAAAATTCGTGTGCTCTTCATACTGTCCTTCGAGCAAAGCAACAACATCTTCAACAAACACCCTTTCCTCATCTGTCGGAACGATAAATACTTTCACCTTAGAGTCGGAAGCAGATATATCACATTCAGCGTTTCTTGTCTTTGCTATTTCATTTTTTTCTTTATCGTATTTAATTCCAAACAATTCAAGCCCATCCAGGGATTTTCCTCTAATAATACTGCTCATTTCACCGACCCCTGCCGTAAAAACGACCGCATCAACTCTTCCCAATGCAGCAGCATATGCACCAATATATTTTTTTATGCGGTATGCCTCAACATCTATGGCTAATTCACATCGCTTATCACCTTGTTCAGCTGCTTTCTGTACGTCTCGCCTGTCTGTGTACTTCCCAGTTATTCCTAAGATACCTGATTTTTTATTAAGCACATCATATATTTCTTTTGTAGTCTTACCTTCTTTATCGATAATATAGAAATCAATGGCTGCATCATGGTCTCCGGCTCTTGTTCCCATAACAAGACCTTCCAATGGAGTAAAACCCATAGAAGTGTCATAGGAAACCCCATTCTTCACTGCGTTTATTGAAACTCCGTTTCCAATATGGCAAATAATAAAATTACATTCAAATGGATCTTTACCAAGGAGTACCGCAGCTCTTTTTGCAACATACAAAAGTGAAGTCCCGTGAAATCCATACCGTCTTATCCCATACTTCTCATACCATTCATAGGGTAAAGCATATATATACGCATGTTTTGGCATAGTCTGATGCCATGCAGTATCCATGATTGCCATATGCGGCACATCAGGCAGCAATTCTACCGATGCTTCTATTCCAAGTAAATTTGGAGGGTTATGAAGCGGGGCAAGATCAATGAGTTCTTTAAATGTATTCATAACTTCAGGTGTAATCAACACTGACTTGGCAAATTTTTCTCCACCATGAACAACTCGATGTCCAACTGCCGATATCCCTGACAAGTCATCTATAACACCATACTCTGGATGCACAAGTGTATCCATTACTAATTTAATTCCTTCCTTATGAGTCGGACACTCCCGTTTAATTGTAACTTTATCTCTTTCTGGCACCTCATGGACGCAAAATGAACCACCAATGGTTACACGCTCAACAACACCTGCTGCAAGAGATTCTTTTTTTGTCCAATTATAAAGTCTGTATTTTATAGATGAGCTGCCACAATTTAGCGTTAAAATAATAGTATCCATTTTTCTTTAATCTCCTATGCAACCAATGCCCCAAGGACAATAGAATAAAATTTAGAATTTTCTGAATCAGACCTTGATGTGAGTATGCATGGCGCTTTTGTGCCAGCAACTAAAGCCGCAATTTCGCCTCCTGCCAGCTTAGCACATGTCTTAAAGAATACATTCCCGGTTTCTATGTTGGGAAATATCAATATATCGGCATCTCCTCCAACTTTAGAATCCAATCCTTTAATTTCACAGCTTTCCTTAGATACTGCCACATCAAAAGCTAATGGGCCATCAACAATAGCTCCTTTAATCTGGCCTCGCTCAGCCATTTTCGAAATCACAGCCGCATGGATTGTCTCCTCCATCTTTGGATTCACTTTTTCAACAGCAGCAATTATAGCAACTTTGGGCTGTTTGATTCCCAATTTATGGGCAACCTCTATGCAATAATTTGTCATGGCTATTTTTTGTGTAAGGTCTGGCTTTGGTATTACTGCAACATCTGAAACGATAAGTAATTTCGAATGATTTGGAAATTCCGTCAGTGTCACATGAGAAATTATTTTTCCTGCAGGAAGAAGCCCTTCCTCTTTATTCAGGATAGCCCTCATGTATTTTGCCGAATCTATTAAGCCTTTCATTAGAAAATGACAATCCCCGTCTCTAACTAATTTAACTGCTGTTTTTAGGGCTATATCAGGATCAGGTTCGTGAATAATTTCAAATATACTGGGGTCAATTTCACAAGATTTTGCAACATTATCCACTTTGTCCTTATTCCCAACAAGAGTTGCTTTTATAATCCCCTTATTCACACTCATTGCAACAGCTTCAATTGTATGCGGGTCTTCGCCGCAAGCAACAGCTAACTTTTTAATTTCTCTTTCTTTAGCTAGTGGTATCAATTCTTCCAGTTTTCTCATCTTTTTTTCTCCTTATTCTCCTTGTTTCAAATATATTCTTTTACTTTTTCTTCCCCTTTTAAGACTCTTAAAGCTCCAAGTGCAAGTGCTTTCATTTCATCTTCTCCAGGGAAGATAAATATTTTCCCAATAAATGAGACATAATTTTTTATTTTTTCGACGAATTCTTCACAATGAGCAAGCCCGCCTGTTATAACAACAGCATCCACCTGGCCAGACAACGCGACAGCACAAGCTCCGATTTCTTTTGCAATTCTATAAGCCATGGCATCGAATACAAGTTTCGCTTGTTTGTCTCCTTTCCTTATGCGCTCCATGACTTTCTTCATATCGTTTGTACCGAGCAATGCAACCATGCCTCCCTTGCCGGTTATTTTTTTCTTCAACTCGCATTTACTATATTTACCAGATAAAGCAAGTTCAATAAGGTCCCATGCTGGCAATGTCCCTGCACGTTCTGGCGCAATTGGGCCTTCGCCATTTAAAGCATTGTTAACATCGATTACCTTGCCTTTCTTATATGCAGAAACTGAAATCCCCCCGCCAAGATGTGCTACCACGAGATTGACTTCATCATATTCTTTTTCCATTTTTTTGGCAGCAAGCCTGGCAGAACTCTTGTGATTCAATGCATGAAAAATGCTCCTGCGCCTAATTTCTGGAATTCCAGTCAATCTCGCAACTTCCTCAAACTCATCAACAACCACAGGATCTACAATGAATGCAGGGATGTTCACCTGCGAAGCAATTTCAGCCGCAAGAATCCCCCCGAGATTAGATGCATGTTCGCCCTGGACTCCTATTTCCAAATCCTTAAGCATTTTTTCATTCACGTAATAAGTTCCTCCTGGAATAGGATTTAGCAATCCTCCTCTTCCTACAACAGCATCGAGAGAACGAAGACTGATATTTTTATCAGCCAAAAATTTGAGAATAATATCTTTCCTAAACTCGCGCTGTTCGATAATATTGTTGTATTCTACAAGCTCTGCTTCTGAATGAAAGATATTTTCTGAAAATTTCTTGTTTTCCCCTTCATAAATAGCAATTTTTGTTGAAGTAGATCCAGGATTAATAACAAGGATATTAAATCCCATTATTTTTGAATCTGGCTCCTTGATATTTTTTTACTCATTTATTAATTCTCTTAAATTTATTAAAAAAAGTCTAATTTAATCTATTTTATAAGAAATCTATCAAGAATTTTCAGGGCTGATTATAATATAAAAAAAGGATTTTCGCAATTATTTTTACTTTTTTTTGCATTGGATATTTTACATGAATCCTTTAAAATATTTATCATATGACTCAATACTTTATTGGAACTGCAGGATGGAGCTACAAAGATTGGGAAGGTATTGTTTACCCTGTGCAGAAACCAACCTCCTTTCACCCTTTAGTATTTCTTGCCAATTACATCGATATTATAGAAATTAACAGCACATTCTACAGGCCTCCTGTAATTCAATATTCCATCTCATGGATAAAAAAAGTCGAAAGCTATCAAAATTTCCTTTTTACTGTAAAGCTCCATCAAATTTTCACCCATCAAAGAAAAGATTTTTCCCAAAAAGAAATCGACCAATTTAAATTTGGAATCGAACCCCTGAAAGCAAAGGAGCGGCTTGCAGCAATTCTAATGCAATTTCCATGGTCATTTGCCTCAACGCCCGCAAACAGAGAGTATCTCATGAAATTATTCAATTCTTTTTCAGGCTACCCCTTGGCCATCGAAGTTAGGCACGGTTCTTGGAATCATCCGAATTTCTTTACCTTTCTCAAAAAACATGATATCGCCTTCTGCAATATTGACCAGCCTCTATTCCATAATTCAATCCCCCCAACTGCTATCAGCACTAATTCGCAGTTTGCATATGTCAGACTTCATGGAAGAAATGCCGAGAATTGGTTCAGGGAAGATGCTGGCAGGGATGAGCGGTATAATTATCTCTACACCAAAAAAGAGCTGAAAGAATGGATCGAGCATATTAAAATATTGAGTCAGCACAGCAAGAATGTATATGTGATAACCAATAACCACTACAGAGGACAAGCATTGGCCAACGCACTACAACTAAAGAATATGTTGACAGGCAAAAAATTCGATATTCCAAAACCAATGCTCGCAAACTATCCTGTCCTTGAAGAGCTCACAGAGGAAGAAAAATTTGGGCAGCTCGGCCTCTTTCCAAAAAACTCATCTGAATCATCATGAAGTTGCAAATACATTGTTTTAACAAAAATTGGGATTAATCTGCACTAACACTGTCCTCTTCAATAGGAATCGAGAAAGGAACAATGAAAAATCTTCGGCCTTCCGTTTCCGTCTTTGCGGACTTCTCCTCTAAGATAACATGCTGGAGGAGAACTAAAGACCAAGTATTTCCTTTCTCCGACTCCCTCTAAAAGGCCAGTCTCATCTTCGAAAAGAAAAAAATATTTCCAACCATTATTGACTGCTTTGCGCCGCACGTCAACCACACGGACCAAAAGCTCCACCTGTCTCCCAATATAATCCTTTAAATCCTTTATTCTAAGAGGGGGTCTTTGGCCTCCAACGAGCAGGAGGGAATCCCACTCCGGCGTAAAGCCAAGGGATTCTAATATCATCTTTTGTTTCTCCCTGTCATCAATATCAGAAATACCTGTCAAATCGTCTATTCCTCTGAAATAGCGAAGAATCTGTGATGACCGGCGAGGCTCCAGAGAATCGAATGCTCCTGCTCTTATAAGCTCCAGTAACTCTGTTTTTGTCAAGGACACCCTTGAGAGGAATTCTTCCACAGAGAGAAAGTCCCCATTTCTTCTTTCCTCGATAATCTTCTGGCAAGCCCTCACAGGCAGCCCCTTGACAGACATCAATCCTACACGGATACATGCGTTTTCTACCTGAAAAGAATAGCCGCTTTTATTCACGTCTACACCTAAGATTTTTATCCCCTGCCTCTTTGCCTCCTCGATGTATTCTGGCAATGGATAGTAACCTCCCCCTGCGTTTAGCACGGCCATAAGATATATCAGAGGGTAATGGGCTTTTAAGTAGACTGCTTGATAAGCCATGTATGCATAGGAGGCACTGTGTGCCTTATTGAACGAATATGACGAAAACGCCTCAAGAGTGTCCCACAGTTTCTTTATCTCACCTGGCATGTATCCCCGCCCCTGTGCTTCCTGAAAAAAACGTTCCTTGAGCTGCGCTGGCACCTTGTTTTTTTTCAATGCCCGGCGGAGATAATCTCCTTCTTCAGGGAGCATTCCAGCCACCCGTTCGGCAATTTGCATTACCTGTTCTTCATAAAGAAGAAGTCCTTCTGTTTCTGGAAGTATTCTTGTCATGAAGAAATTCTGCAGACCATGCTTCCCTTCCCTCTTGCGAAGAAGGGCTTCTTTCATGCCGCTTTCTGTGGGCCCGGGACGAATTAGGGCCAAAGCTTGTGTTAATTCATGTACCGTCCTTGGTTTCATTCGGCGGAGCAGATTCATCATGGCCGGACTCTCCACCTGAAAGCACCCGATGGTCTGTGCCTTTTGCAACATGCTGTAGCTCTTTTTATCTTGCATAGGAATACTCTTGATTCTCAACATCTTTTTGGCTTCGGCGATTGCAGTCAACCCTTTAACAGAAAGAAGGTCGAGTTTGACGAGTTTTAGACTTTCCACGGCATCCCTGTCAAATTGAGCCATCATGTAGCCTTTAGCTGACTTCTCTAAAGGAAGGTACCGGTCTACTGGCGCAGGAGTCAGGATGATACCTCCTACATGAAGGGAGTTTTCACAATACACAGATTTTAAGTCAGAAGCCATCTCCCATATCTTTCTGTACCCCGGAGGCGGCGAGTTTTTTTTCAGGAAATTCGGCTCTGCAAAGGCAGGAATATTTTTACTGAGAGTGCGGGCCTCTTCTGGAGGCAGGCCAAAGGCCCGAGCCGTTTCATACAGAGCAGAGCGAGCCTGGTAATTTTTCAGACTGCACACAAAAGCAGCTCCAGTCCTGCCGTGGCCATATTTTTCTAAAACATAAGAAAGAACTTCGTCCCTTCTTCGGGAGTCAAAATCGAGGTCAAAATCTGGTGGATCATCACGCCCATTATTCAGAAATCTTTCGAAATACAGGCCGAACTCAATTGGATTGATATGTGAAATTCCCAGAAGATAAGCAAGGAAAGATGAAGCCCCAGAGCCCTTGAGGTTATGGAGGATACCATTTTGGCGGGCAAAGCGTACTACGTCATGAACAATCAAGAAGTATGGGGCAAAGTTAGATTGTTCGACAATTTCGAGCTCTTTGTTGGCCCGCTGCCTCTCTTTCCACGTTAAATCTTTCAAGCTTCTCAACCGTCTCAACACAAGTTCCCGTAAGCTCGTCTCAAAGAGGTCATGTGGGATAGGAGGGATGATTCCTTGGAAAGCGAACCGGCATTTCTCAGCCACCTCAAAAGTCCTTCGGAAAAGAGGTATCACTGTATTGCCAAATTTCCTGACAGCCATGGCCTCCTGGTATGGCCCAAAAAGATTTATACAATCCTTCAATTTTTCCATTTCTGGAGGAACAGGAATCTTTTTCTGGATAGAGCGCAGGAGAATCAGTCGTTCAGGATTTTTGATAAATTTCAAAGGATTAGCCCAAACCACAGGCAAACCATGTCCATTAGCCCATTTGAGAGTTCTTTTCAGGTTGGAAAACTCGCCCCCGACATAACAATCTTCACCTGAAAGCCATGCAGGTCTTTCCGCAGAACTATGGCCGTTCCAAGACGGAAAAAATATAACCACCAGCCCTTTTGTCTGTGTGACTTCTTTACGGTTCAAAATTTCCATGAGATTCCAGTAGCCATCCCTGCTCTTCGGAAGGAATAAGAAGTGTCCTTCCGGAATGTTTACCTCACAGCCAAAAATGGGGGTAACACCGGCTTCCTCAGCCGATCGGTTCCACCCATCCCAACCGTATAGATTTTCGATGTCTGTAAGTGCTGCAAAAGGAATCTTTGCTTTCTGAGTCCAAGAAGCCAGTTCGTACAGCGTCATCCCGCCTTTTCCTTTGCTGTAGACAGAGTGAACACGAAGAGGAATAAACATTTTCTGGCTCCTGTTGTCCAAATGGAGTCCGTTTCGCTCTCGACTCGTGAATAATCCAAGTTTAATGAATTTATTTTATTATTTTGCCTACCCAGCAAGTTCTATTTCGTCAACGAAGCTGTTTTGAGAACAAATCCCCGTTCTTTATCAAAGGTGTAGATGCTCTCAAGCATTTTTTCTCGAGCAGTCAATAAGGCCCCGAATCCGTATTTTTCTCTCACTTGATCCATGGCAATTCCCAGCCTTTCTTTTTGCTCTGAATACGGCTCAAATAGAGAAAGCGCACGTGTCCGTGTAAGATCTGCAGCCCTCACTCCTATAAGGCGCAAAGACAAACGGGATGAAGAGGCCAGCTGAAGAAAGAGTTCACGTGCAACCATGTAAATTTCTCCCATCTCCTGCAACGGCATTATGAGAAGACGGCGCCTTGTTTCGGTTCTGAAATCCGCATACCTGACCTTAACTTCTATGATATGGGAAAAAAAACTCCCCTTGCGTAAAGACAGTGCCAATCTGTCGCAGAGATAAGCCAGGTGCGCCAGGAGAAGGCGCTGGTCCCAAATGTCTTCCAGAAAAGTAGTTTCTCTGGAGATAGATTTAGGGACAGAAGGAGTGGCCACAGGGCGACTGTCGATTCCACGAGATTGGAGATATATCTCCTCGCCATCAAGCCCGAAAAGTGAGCGGAGAGAGGATCGAGGAAATCCCCATAAGTCACCTATTTTATGGACATTGAGCATCCGAAAAATCGCCTGAGTTTTCACCCCTATTCCTGGCAGGGATTCAATGCTGAGCGCTTTCAAGAATTCTATTTCTTCTCCCTGTTTAACCTCAAATAGCCCCCCTGGCTTGGCCTTGTTGGTTGCGAGCTTGGCCAAAAGTTTATTGGGCCCAACTCCTGCCGAGACCATCAACCCCAATTCTTTTTCCACCCGGTGCTTTATTTGCCGCACTATCTTAGGAAATGAAGCATAAAGAGGCCGACAACGCGTTAAATCAAGATACGCCTCATCCAGAGATGCTTGTTCAACATCAGGGGTATAGCTTGAAAGAATACGGAAAAACTTCTCGGAGAACGCTTGATAAATCTGATAATTTCCTCTTATAAAGATGCCCATGGGACAAAGTTGGTAAGCCTTGCGAAGGGACATGCCGGAATGGACGCCGTATTTCCTCGCTTCATAAGAAGCTGTGGATGCCACTCCTCTTTCATGTGGCAACCCGCCAACAATCACAGGTTCTCCTTTTAGAGATGGGTCAAGGAGCTCTTCGACAGCTGCAAAAAAAGCATCAATATCAATATGGACAATATATCTTCTTTTCATTTACCTCCCCTCCACTCCTCACTCCTCACTCTTTACTCCTTACTCCTCACTGTTCTCTAATACTTTCGCAAGACTCCGATCACCCGTCCCAAGATTCTTAAATCCTTGACCTTGATAGGTGAAAACTCCGGGTTTTCCGGAACAAGGAAGACGCTTTTTCTTTCCATTTTTAAACGCTTTAACGTCACCGAGTCATCATCCAAAAGTGCCACCACCATTTCCCCGGAGTTGGCCGTGTCTGTTCGTTCTACAAGCACCTTGTCACCATCATCAATATAGGCATCAATCATGCTCTTGCCTTCGACCTGGATGCAAAAGATATTTCTCTTTTTCCGACCGACCATCCAATCCGGAACATCCACCCCTTCGCCAGGAATATCAAATGCTTCCTTCGGATGGCCGGCGGGGACCAGTCCAACCAAAGGCACCCTTACATGCCTCTCTGCAGCCGAATGAACTGCTTCCAGCTGTATTCTGCCCCCAACCTTTTTCAGATAACCTTTCCTTTCCAAACTCAGGATGTGTTTAAAAACAGCCGAAGGAGAAGCTATGCCCAACAGATCTCCCAACTGCCGAACAGTAGGGGAATGCCCATGTTCAAGGATAAAATCTTTGATGGTTTTCAAGACTTTTTTCTGCCTTTTGGTTAATTCTTTCCTAATTTTGTTCACCATTTTGTTCACCTACATAAAAATAACTCTCTCGATACTGTTTGTCAAGCGGAAATTTATTGTTTTAATCATCTTTTTTCCCGTGACAGGATGAATGGATTAAGGCCTGAGGATGGCTGAAGCAACCTTTGAAGATTTAGCCTTCCCGAACAGACTCCGAGGGAATCTTGCCAAGACGGCCGAGGGTGTCTGAGCACGAGAACAAACAGACTTCTATGCTGCAGAAGGCAAAAAGGCAATAACTGACGATTGGGGCTTAAATGCAAAGTTTTGAGGCGACTGGATATTCTATATTTTCCATCCTCCGGAAACAATGAGATTTGTTCCGGTTATGAAGCTTGCCTCCTCGGATATCAAAAACAACACGGCTTCAGATACATCCTTATAAGTTCCTAATTTTACTCCTGGTACATTTTTACTTTTGGGAAGAATGCCACCTCTAAGGAGCCCAGGAGAAACCATGTTCACTGTAATTCCTGATGAATATTCTGTGGCCGCAGCAGTTCTGGTCAAAATCAAAAGCCCTGTCTTTGCAATTGCGTAAGGCGTTATTGTTGGAAAAGCAAGAATCTGTTCTGCCCTGCTGTAACCAATGTTGATGATACGTCCCCATCCCCTTTTTCGCATACCCGGAAGCACGGCTTTTAAACATTCGAAAGCACTCCCTAAATTTGCCCGAAGGATATGTTCCCATTCTTTGAGCTCCACTTTATCCCACGGCTTTACCATGATAGGACCAAAATTGTTTATTAAAATATCAACAGGCCCAAGAGTCGACTCGATTCTTCTGATTAGTTTTCCAGGTTCTTCTACCTTCGTTAAATCTGCACGAAAAGCCTCGCTACGCTTCCTCTTCTGTTTGATCTTCGAAACTATATCCTCAGCCTCTTGCCTATGATCTTTATAATGGACAGCAATGCCGGAAACAACATCCGCCATACGAAGAGCAATCTCTCCTCCCAACCCGCGGCTGCTTCCTGTTATTAATGCTATTTTATTTTTCAAAATATCAGTAACACACTTTGTTTGTTTAATTTTATTTCAAAGGCCCAACCGCCTCTTCCACAGCTTCCAGCACTTCACCAGAGGCAATAATTTCCTTCACTTTCTGAATATCCCCATAAAGAGGCCTGTCAACATCAATATAGTCCACATATTTTCGCACTACATCATATGCTGCCTGGACTCCTTTACTTGGTTTCAGAGGCTTACGCAAATCCACTGCCTGTGCTCCTGCCATTAGCTCTATGGCAAGAACAGTCTGGGTGTTGTCTATGATTTCACGCGTTTTGAGGGCTGTGGTCATCCCCATGCTCACAAAATCTTCCTGGTCTGCAGCCGCAGAAATGGAGCCAGTGGCTGCAGGATGAGCAAGAATTCTGTTCTCACAAACAAGTGCACCCGCAGTGTATTGAGTAATCATCAAACCAGAGTAAATGCCAGGCCTTTTTGTTAAAAATCCTGGCAATCCCATGCTAAGATGAGGATTCATAAGCCGGTTGATACGTCTTTCCGAAATAACAGAAATCGTTGCGATAGCAGTTCCCACTAATTCCAGTGGAAAAGCCAGCGGGGTCCCTTGGAAATTGGCTCCAGTGAGGGCAATGCCCTCTTCAGGGAAAAAAGTTGGGTTGTCAACAGCAGCATTAAGCTCAATTGTAAACATCGATTGGGCCCACTTCAACGCATCACGTGAAGCGCCGACAACCTGAGGTGTGCTTCTTAAACTGTATGAATCCTGTACCCTTTTTTTACCTAGTTTCTCAAGAAGTTCGCTTCCAGCCGTGATTTTCCTAATGTTTTCGCTTGATTCCAAAGCTCCAGGATAGCCCCTGACTTCATGTAATCTTTTATCAAAAGGCATCATATTGGCGTTTAGAACTTCAAGAGTGGTGGCAGCAACAACTTCTGAGTTTTTTAGAAGGCATTCAGTATCATAAACCTCCAGAGTTCCCATCCCAGCAATCACATTAGAGCCGTTTAAAACAGCCAATCCGTCTCGTGCCTCATAAACGACACAGGGAATCCCAGCCCTCTTCATGGCTTCCTTACCAGGAAGACGCTCACCTTTATAGAAGGCTTCACCCAAGCCAATTGGAACAAGAGCCATCTGAGCCATGAGGGCAAGGTCACCGCATGCCCCGACTGACCCCTTTTCACAAACAACAGGAGTGACCCCTTTATTAAGCATCTCTACAAAGGTTTCCACAATAATGGGCCTAAGGCCTGACCTTCCGTGGCAATGGTTATTTATACGGCTAAGCATGGCTGCACGAACCACATCTTCAGGAAGAGGTTTGCCCGTTCCTGCCGCATGGCTGAAGATTAAATACTTCTGGAAATCTCTGAGCTCATCATCACTCAATAAGACCTCTGATAGTTCCCCGACCCCTGTATTTACCCCATACATTATTTCTTTTTTTGTTATTTTTTCTTCCACTAATTCCCGGCATTTTTTTATTCTTTCTTTTGCCTCTGGGCTAATTTTTACCTTTTCTTTTTTTCGTGCAATAGCTACAACATCTTTAATCGTTAAAGAATATCCATCAAGAACAATTGCCATGTTTCTTTCTCCTTTTTATGTGTCTTATGAATTTTATATCCTTTTGTCTATATATTCTTTATAAAATTGGGTAGTGCAAAAGCTGCGCTGTGAATGTCCAAATTATAGTATTTAAGATTTGGCGGCGGATTTCTTTTTATTGAGAAGGGATCGATTTCATCCGAAAGAAAAGCATAGCACCAGTTTCCTCCAGGATAAGTAGGTACAAAACCTATATAGAAGCTAACCACTTTAAATATATCCTTAAGGAAAGCCTCTTTCTTCTTTATAAAATCCAGATGATAAATTGGCGATCCTACCTGGGCTACCACAATACCTTCGTGCTTGAGGCGTTTCTTCAGTTTTATATAAAAATCTTTCTCATGCAGACCATAAGAAGGTCCAACCGGTTCTGAGGAATCAACAAAAACAACATCAAACATTTTTTCCGTCTTTTCAATAAACTTGATTCCATCCTCTATCTGAAGCTCTGCTCTTTCATCTTTGAGTGACTGTGAGAGCCATGGAAAATATTCTTGTGAGACTTCAATTACTTCGGAATCTATTTCTACAAGGATGACATGCTTAATTGGGTAACGCAGGACTTCTTTCAAAGTTCCACCATCTCCCCCACCGATAACGAGCACTTCTTTTGGGTCTGGATGGACTATTAACGCAGGATGCGCAAGCATTTCATGATAGAAGAATTCGTCCCACTCAGTAGTCTGGACTAGCCCATCGAGAAAAAGTATCCGTCCAAAATCTTTGTTTTCGAATATTTCAATTTTTTGATATTGAGAATCTTTTGAATATAATAACTGTGGTTCCTCAAAAAAAATCCCAAATGTTTCAGCATGATATTCTTTCTTTTCTTTCAGTTGCGGTTGAATATTTTTTTCTGACATTGTTACATCTCCCAGATAAAAGGTTTTTTATCAGATAGAACCCTTGCTTTAGCAATTGCTTTCTGTAAATAAAGGGGCAACGCAAAAAGGCCTCTATGCAGGCCAGGATGATAAAACTGAAGATTTTTAACTCCATTTTCATTCATTCTCTGGGCAATCTTTGATTCTTTCAACTCTACGGGGTCTTCTTTTTTTGAAGCAATAATAAACCCCCATGGGGTGCTATATGACGGAACAAATGTCCAATAAGGGCGGACAATAGGGAATAGACTCGTCAAAGTCTTTGCCAGTGATGCAAGAAATTTATTATAACAATGGTCTGCATTTCCAGCTTGCAAAACAAATATTCCATCTGTTTTTAAAATATTGTAAACTTTTTTAAAAAATTCTTTAGTAAACAAATAGACTGAAGGCCCGTGTTTTAAAGGTTCTGTAAGGTCAGAGATGATAACATCAAAAGTATCTTCCACTTCCTCTATATAACTGCGCGCATCTCCAAAAATTACATGAACCTTAGGATTATTAAATGCATCCTCCGACCATTCCGGCAAATATTTCTGACATAATGAAACAAGCTCTTTATCAATATCTATCATTGTGACTTTTTCAATCGAGCGGTAGCGTAGAAGTTCCCGCAATGTTGCTCCCTCTCCACCTCCAATCACAAGCACTTTTCGGGGCGAAGAATGAGTGAGAAGAGCCGGAAACACAAGAGATTCATGATAAATGTGTTCATCAATTTGGGCAGATTGTATTTTTTTATCCAGGAAAAGGACCTTGCCTAAAAAGCTATTGTAAAAACAATCGACTTGCTGGTATTTAGTTTTCCCCTGGAAATAGATCTCATCGATTTTAAAAAGGCGAAAAAAATTATCTGCTAAAAACTCAGAATAATAAATTCCTTCTTTCTCCATGATGGCAAAAATTATAGCATTGTTAACAACACTGCGCAAAGTTAAAATATTAGGTTGGAAGAATCTTTAATCACATGATATTTGAAGTTCTATCAATTTGACT
>DAOUSP010000077.1 GCA_030627155.1 Candidatus Aminicenantota bacterium | reverse complement strand
GTAAGGAGTTAGGAGTGAGGAGTAAGGAGTGAAGAAGAGATTGCCGCGCTCCCTACAGTCGCCCGCAATGACGTGGGGAGAGTGAAAAGTGAGGAGTGAGGAGAGAGATAAACCCATGAAAGACAGGGCAGACAATGTTGTTGTCCTTCAGGAACTGGCAAAGAGCAGACAGAAGGCACAGGCCCTTATTATGGCTGGATTGGTATTTTCAGAGGGCAAGAGGATCGAAAAACCCGGCCAACTTATCTCTTTGGACAAGAAGCTCGAGCTTAAGGAAAGGCTCCCTTATGTGAGCCGTGGAGGGATGAAATTAGCAGATGCATTGGAGGTTTTTAAAATCCCTGTCCGCAATAAAGTGGCAGCAGATTTGGGGGCATCTACTGGAGGGTTTACTGATTGCCTCCTTCAGAAGGGAGCGCGAAAAGTATATGCAGTGGACGTGGACACAAGGCAGCTTGATTGGCAAATAAGAAAAGATCCCCGGGTGGTTCTCATAAAAAGAAATGCTCGCTATCTAATCAAAGATGACTTTATGGACAAGATAGATATTGTTACAACAGATTTATCCTTTATATCTATCCTTAAGGTTTTACCTGCAGTGAAAGAGTTTCTTGAAGATGGCAGTCTTATCTCATTAATCAAGCCCCAGTTTGAGGTTGGGAAAGGCCAGGTGGGAAAGAAAGGCATAGTTAAAGATCCTGCTATTCATGAAGAGGTCTTGCGGCAAATCACTAAGGAAGCAGCTGCAATGGGGTGGAAGGTGAAAGGCCTGATGAAGCCGTCTGTTCGAGGGCAGAAAGGCAACCAGGAGTTTTTCATTTTCTGGTCTTTAAAGGGGAAAGCCATTTCTTATGAGGAATTGCAAACTTTAATAAAGGAGGCAGTTTGGGATGAAAAAGATTGAACGTGTTGGCATCGTTATAAAACCCCACGCACCAGAGATTCAAAAGGTCTTAAAAGAGCTTATCAGTTATTTTGATACAAAGGGGATTGCATGCGTATTAGAAGATATCGCTGCCCAGAAACTCAATATAAAGGGAGGCATTCCACGAAAAAACATTCCTGCTCAAGTGGATTTAGTTATTGTTCTTGGAGGAGATGGGACACTGCTGAGTATTGCTTATTTAGCAGCCCAGGAAAATGTCCCTGTTTTAGGTGTTAACCTGGGTAGTCTCGGCTTTCTTACAGAAGTTCCCCTTGAAGAGATGTTCCTGACTTTGGATGCTTTTTTAGGAGGGAACGAAGAAATCATAAGTCCCAGGCAGATGCTTCAAGCATCTACAAAAAGAAAGGTTTATTATAGCTTAAACGATGTAGTAGTAAACAAAGGAGCTTTATCGCGGATGATTCAGTGTGGCATCTGGATAGATGGCAAAGAAATAGCTGCCACAAGGGCAGATGGCCTTATTGTTTCAACCCCCACCGGCTCTACAGCTTATTCCTTATCTGCAGGAGGGCCTATCATCTATCCTCATATCCCAGCTTTTGTCATCTCGCCAATTTGCCCGCATACTCTTTCGTTTCGGCCGATGGTAGTGTCCTCAGAATCCAGGATCCAGGTCAAGCTGCTAAATGCTGACAGAGATGCCTATCTGACAATTGATGGACAGCGAGGGGAACTGGTCGCAGAAAACGATGTAGTGGACATACGTTGCTGTGATTATAAGCTCCATTTAATCTCATCGCCAAAAAGAAATTACTTTGACCTGTTAAAGGAAAAACTTGGTTGGGGGTAAAAAAAAAGGAGGTTGCAATGTCTGAAAACATATTGAAAGTAACGGATGGGACTTTTGAGGAAGAAGTCCTTCAGTCTGAGATTCCTGTCCTTGTTGATTTTTGGGCTGAATGGTGCGGTCCTTGCCACATGGTTACTCCAACATTAGAATATTTATCCAAGGCCTACAATGACAGGATGAAAGTTGCCAAATTAAATGTAGATGAAAGCATGATAACTACATCTAAATACGGCGTTATGAGCATTCCAACTCTTCTTCTTTTTAATGGGGGAGAGGTGGTAGAAACAATAATTGGAGCCCTCCCGCAAGATAAAATAATTGAGATTCTGTCAAAACATCTATGACAAAGACATATGATGTAATCATTGTTGGCGCAGGCCCTGCAGGAATGGCTGCGGCTATCTATACAGGCAGAGCCATGCTCGACACGCTCGTACTTGAAAAGGGAATTCACGGCGGGCAAATTCTCCTTACTGATTGGATTGAAAATTACCCGGGCTTTCCTGATGGTGTAGCGCCTTTTCAGTTGATGGAGGATTTTCGTAAACAGGCAGAAAAGTTTGGAGCAAAGTTCCAAATGGATGAAGTAAGAGCGATTCGCAGAGAAAACGACTGTTGGCGTCTTGTTAGTAATAATGACAACTATCTTGCTAAAGTAGTTATAATTGCAACAGGTTCTGTTTATCAGAAGCTGGGGATCAAAGGCGAGGAAAGATTGACAGGCAAGGGAGTCTCTTACTGTGCAACATGCGATGCGGCCTTTTTTAGAGATAAAGAAGTAGCTGTTGTGGGGGGAGGAGACCAGGCCCTGGAGGAAGCGATTTTTCTTTCGAAATTTTGTCGGAAAGTGATTATTATTCACCGCCGGGACGATTTCCGGGCTACAAAAATACTCCAGGAAAGAATCTTTGCCAATAAAAAAATTCAAGTTATATGGGATAGCATCGCAACAGAAATCCTTGGGGAAGGCCGTGTGGAATCTCTCGCGATTAAAAATATCAAGACAGGCGCCACTTCTGAAATAAAATTAGACGGAGTCTTTATTTCTGTTGGAATGGCGCCAAATACAGGTTTCCTAAAGGGGCTTCTGGATTTGGATGAACAGGGCAGAATCAAAGTCAGCCCGACAATGGCGACTTCCCAGCCCGGAATATTTGCTGCAGGAGATGCCACAAATGCATGCCCTCAACAGGTAGCAACTGCGGTTGGGACCGGGGTAGCTGCCGCCATTTCCGCCAATTCTTTATTTTTCTAATTCTTCGATTCGTTTTTTTAGCTTCCGGATTTCGCGAAGCAGTTCATAAAGGTGGGGAATAGAAGCCCATGCTTTTCGCCACTCAGTAATTTCCAGATGGGGGACACCTGCAACCATCGTATTGGCAGGGACACTTTTAGTGACTCCGCTTTTTGCAGCAATGATAACATTATCTCCTATTGTTATATGGTCAGTAACTCCGACCTGGCCTCCCATGATTACTTTTTGACCCACCTTGGTGCTTCCTGCTATACCTGTTTGCGCTGCTAAAATGCTGTATGCTCCAATATCCACACTGTGGGCAATCTGAACTAAATTGTCGATTTTTACTCCTTTTTGAATGCGTGTTTTGCTCAATGCTGCGCGGTCAATCGTTGTGTTAGCTCCAATTTCCACATCATCTTCGATGATTACAGTGCCTTTCTGGGGGATTTTAATAGAGCGGCCTTCCTCTGTCTGAAGATAGCCAAAGCCATCTGAGCCAATGATTGCTCCATTGTGGATGAGCACGCGGTTGCCGATATGGACTTCTTCGCGGATAGACACATAGGAATGGATGATGACTTCCCGGCCTATCTTTACTTTCGGATAAATTGAGACCAAAGGAAAAATGACGCTTCCCTCACCTATTTCCACCTCATTGCCAATATATGTTAAAGCTCCTATTGAGACATTTTTTCCTATTTTGGCGGTAGGTGAAACAACTGCCTGTGGATGGATACCTGGCAATGGAACATATGGTTTAAAGAAAAAGCCAATGGCTTTGACAAAAGTCAAATAAGGGTTTTTTGATTTGATTACAGGGATTTTATCGAATTTCTCTTCCAGCGGAAGTATCACAGCAGACGCTCTTGTTTCCTCCAATTGTTTTCGGAATTTTGGGCCAGCGCAGAACGAAAGGTCCCCTTTTATGGCGTCTTCCAGACTTGAAACTCCTGATATTTCTGTTTTGCTTTCTCCTTCAAAAGGGCAGTTCAAAAGTTTAGCCAGCTCGGCCAGCGTGAAAGGCGGCAAATGGAGCTCAGGCGGTTTTTTCATACGCTTGTTCATCGATTTTTTCATTCAAAACAGCAGCCAACTCTGCTCCCCATAGTAGAATCATGAGGGAAAGGGAAACCCACAGGAGAAAGAAAATAAGAGAGGTCAATGTGCCTGCCAAGAATTTTGACAACACAATCCCAATCGCAGAAAAATGCGCCACATAGAAAACAAAACCTCTTTTGAATATTTCCCAGATGAAGGACCCGATGAGTCCTGCAATAGCTGCGGCTTTTGTGTGGACTTTAACCTCAGGTATAAATTTATAAAGTGCAAAAAAGAAAAGAAACGTCAGAGCGAAAGGAAATAAATACTGAAGAAAAAAGTTGTTCAAAAGCGAGACGAACTTGGGGTTTATATAATTTGCCACAAGGGCACTTTCCCGAATACTCCTGTGCATGGCTGTCCAGATTGCAGTTATAGATAGAGAAAGGAGCAGAATGATGCCAATAACGAACATGATGATATATTCCATAAGCCGGTTGTAAAAAAATGATTTTTGGTAATTCGCCTTAAATATGAAGTTTATGGAATACATAAGGTTGGAAAATAAGAAGCTTGCAGCGACAAGAGAGCCTCCTAAACCGAACCAGCCAAGGTTTGTGATGTTTTGTGAAAGACTCTGAATCCTTGTGAAAAAATAGGGGTCGAGTTGAACAAAAAATTCCTCTGAAAAAATATTTAAGCTGCGGAATGCGATCTCAGAACTCCCAAGGATTTTTGTTGTGATAAAGGCAAAAAGAGCCACGAGGGGGACGGCACAAAGCACCGCAAAATATGAAATGACAATGGCTAAATTTCCGCATCGGTCTTCAATAAACCTTTTGAATGTGGTTCTTATAATATCAATGACCGGAAACTTCACCAACACTTTTTTAAAAATTTGAGCTTCCTCCTTATGTGCGTACACGTATTATACGTATTTACCCCATTGAACCATCAGAACAATGATAGTAATGAGAAGCGCATAGATGACCAGTGTTTCAATGAGAACCAAGCCGAAAATCAGAATGAATCGGATATGAGGCGCACCTCCTGGATTTCTGGAAATGCCTTCACAGGCACTGCTGATGGCTTTTGCCTGGCAAAAAGCTCCTGCAACCACAGCGATTGTGATGATGGAACCGCCGATGATTAAAGACAGTTTAAACAGAGGAGCCTTGCTGGCATCGACAGCGGGCGATTGTGCTAATAAAGGTGAGCTCATCAGGCCGATAAAAATGAGCAATAAGCCAAGTGGCTTAAGATTTTTTGTCATCATATTCCTCCTTAAAATTTTAGTGTTCTTCCTCATGGGCCACAGCTCCGGCGATGTATATACACGCTAAAAGGACAAAGACAAAAGCTTGTATAACAGCAGTGAAGATGGCTATAGCCATGAATGGAAGCGGAAGAACAAACGGGACAATGGATAAGATTATAATTATAAGCAGTTCTTCCGCAAATATATTCCCAAAAAGTCGGACAGAAAGCGATATTATTCGGGAAAAGTGACTGATGATTTCAATAGGTACAAGAAGCGGCGCCAATAAAATCGTAGGGCCTGTGAAGTGCTTGAGGTATTTAAATAATCCTTGAGCTCGAATACCCTGCCAGTGATAGTAAGAAAAAACAACCAGTGCACATCCTACAGTCACATTAAGTTTGCTCGTCGGAGACATCAATCCAGGGGCAAGCCCGAGAAGATTACATGAGAGAATGAAAAGGCCAACAGTGGCAATCAGGGGAAGGTATTTTTTCCCCTCTTCGCCAATGACATCGACTATTATGCTTTCAAAAAGCTCGATAATAAGCTCAAGTATACTCTGGCGCTTAGAAGGTACTATTTTCAAATTCCTGGAAGAGAGCCCGAAGAAAATAATAAGGAAAAGAGCGACCAACAAAACCATTACAATATAGTCAGGGATAAGGTGCTCTGTGTCATGCACATGAAAGCCGATTAAATTAAGAATAAAAGCTACTGGTTTGGCAAAAATTTTGTTGAATAGTTCGACGATGAATAAACTGTGTTCTAATTCTTCCATTGTTTCAGTCTTCTAAGGCCTGCGATGGCTTCACCAAAAAAAACAAT
>DAOUSP010000211.1 GCA_030627155.1 Candidatus Aminicenantota bacterium | reverse complement strand
TGTGGCAGAGGAAATTTCCAAAGACTGTTATATAAACATTATGCGCCAGTACAGACCCGAATACAAGGCAAGGGATTTTCCCGAGATAGCCCGGCCGATAAAGAACAGCGAGTATGCTGAAGCCCTGCATTGGGCCAAGGAATTCGGATTAACCCGACTTGGGTAATAGTTCCAAAGAAAGGAGAGCAAAACATTGACGAAAGATCATAAACATGAACGATTTTCAGGGATTACTGGAGGTTTGACACTCATTCTTTTAGGAGTAGTTTTTCTCCTTGCTAACATGGGGTATATTTCTTGGGGTGAGTGGTGGGCTTATTTTCTTGTAGGTTTGGGTGTAATTCTGATTGTTGATGCATTTATCAGGGGCACTACGCGCAAGTACCGCAAACAAAGAAAAGGAAAATTGCTCGGCGGTGTAATTCTGATTATAATTGGGGGCTCTCAAATCTTCCATTTGGGAACCTGGTGGCCCCTGATACTCATTATTGTTGGCATCTATCTAATTTTTTCTTCTTTAACTAAATAAAATTGAAGAAGGAGGATAGGAAATGAAATTTTTTAAGTTTTTATTAGGATATAAGGCAATAGTATTGCTGGCAGTGATAGTAATTATTGCTGTCATTATCCTTTTCCAAAATGCTGAATTTGTGAGTTTTAAAATTCTTTTTTGGCAATTTTCAGCCCAGAAGGTAATTTTTATCATAGGAGCCATGATATTTGGCTATATCATAGGAAAATTAATTGAAGTCTCGATTAGGAAATAAGAGTAATTGAGTAATTGGGGACTGTCCCCAATTACTCATTCCTTACCAGGTTTTGCCTCGTTCATCGAGGTATTTTGAGATATCGTCCACAAGTCCCACTCTGTTCATTATTTCGAGTTGGGTCTTTAAGAAACATATATTTTTTACAGATGAACAATGATGGATGGTGTGTCCTGGAGTGTGCCCAATAGCAAGAACTCCAAGTCCGGCCAGGGCAACCATTTTGTATCTTGTGGCTTTTTCTATTATTGATTGTAAGGTGCTATCCGGAGGGATTACAGGAATAGCTGGGTATAAATAGCCCCCTTCAGCATCTATTGGCACTATTCTGTCACAACCCTCTGCAACCATTTTTATCGATTGAATCATGGCAAAGGGAGAATGCGTGAATATGGCAGATTTTGCACTTGAATATCGGTATACGGCTTGATGGAGTGTCCTAAAAAAATCGTCATTCTCCTTGTCGATTTTTACTCGTAGAATGTCATTTTCCATATCTCCAGGCGATGAAAGTGCAGGAGAGTAGATCATCTCGTTCCCATCTCTTACGCTCAGAGATCCAGTATGGAAAGGGTTCAGCTTCAATGAGAATACATCTGTGGAGATCCTTTTAAACTGGGATATGAGTTCTTGGTCCTGTGTATCTTTTATGTTTTCTGGAGCTTTATATTTCTTTGGTTCTGGATAATTGAATTCAGGTAATTTCCCAAGGTCAACGCCGAGAATTTTGAGGTTTAAAAGGATTTCTGAGGAATAATCAAGAACGCAGAGAAAGAAAAATGCTTCATGTAGACTCGTTCCCCTGACAAAAGGCCCGTGAGCCTTGACAATCATTGTGGATGAGGTTTCAAGCACGATTGGAATTTCTTCTTCCATTTCCTTTGAACCTACGGGGTATTCAAATTCTACAATTGGGATTGTGCGCAAAAATTTCTGCCCTAAAAAGTCTATGGGTTTTACTTCAGGAACAATATAGGATAATAAGGTCGCAGGAAGGGAATGGGCATGCATCGCAGCCTGGGCATATCTGAGAATTTTCTGATGTGTTCCGATTTCAGAGGATGCCTGGAATAAGCCAAATTTTGGTTCCTTTAACCCGCTTATGACAATATCCCTTTCTTTCAGGTGGCCCTTCATTGAACCGGTTTTGGTGATATACATGTCTTCGCCGATACGCATCGATATGTTTCCGCTGTGTGTATTTTGAAGGCCTAAAGTTAGCATCGCCTTTCCTATTTTAATCATTTGTTCCTTTGTTTTATCCATTAGCTTTCCTCAATATCTCTCAATATTTATAAAATTCTCAATGTCTAATAAAGACTTATCAAAGGATGCCTTTTTCCTTCCATTTTCTGATTTCATAGTATTTTCTCAGCATATGGTTAAATTGGTCTTCTTTATGAATGGCCCGCATCTGGTTGGATATAAGAATTTTTTCTGAGAAGAACCTTGGAGGAAGAGTATCATCCGCTTTTGTAAAACCAGCTTTAAGGTTAAATGCCCGCTCTTTGTCTATGAGGTTTTTCGCAAGTCTTTTTAAATCATGTGGGCTTAAATCCATTCCTGTGTATCCGAAAAATATTCGTGACAATTCGTTTTCTCCAAAAGAAAAAAAGCAAAAACGGCACACACCAAGCATGTCAGCCACACACCCCGAATCTTGTTCATCAACAACGTGTTCTGCGACAGTTTCAACCAGAAACCTATCTACTTCCCTTGAGCCGCCAAAAAACCCAAGAACAATCATATATCCGCCTTTTAGATGGCATCCTCCCCTGGAAGAGGTGGCAAAGCCAAGTGCCTGCATTAACGATGCTCTCGGGTCATATCCTGGGAGCTCAAGGCCTTTGACTGCAATTGCCAGGGGTTCAGCCCCGCATTTCCTGGCCAATCTTGAAGCGCCTTCAGCCAATTCATTTCCAAACCCTTCACGAAGAGCAGTTTGCTGGGCTAATCGATCGAGAATCTCCTTGGCGCCAAACCTGACGTCAAGTCCGTCTGTTTCATTGCGGTTTATAAAATTTTTCTCGAAAAGTTCCATAGACAAACCGACCGTATTGCCAAAAGAGATTGTATCCATTCCAAAATCGTTGCATATGTAGTTGGCAATGGCAATTACTTCAATGTCATAAATCTCTAAATTAGCTCCCATCAATGCAATTGTTTCAAATTCTGGGCCTTCTCCTTTTTTATTTCCTACCCGGGTGA
>DAOUSP010000098.1 GCA_030627155.1 Candidatus Aminicenantota bacterium | reverse complement strand
CCTTATCTCTCCTTCTGCCTTTACCGCCCCTTTATCAAATTCTTCGAACTCCTTACTCACTACCCCGCCTAAAACACCCCCAACAACTCCCCCGATCATGGTTCCTGTTATATGGAAGGAAAGAAAATAGAGTTTTCCCTGAACATCTTCAAACCCGAACACAGCAATGTTTTTCTCGGGCAGGATGATTTCTGTATCCAGTAAATTTATTTTACCCTTCTTACTCTGTTCAAAGACCTCGATCCTGAACTGACGCTTCCTGACCGAAGATACAGGGGTTATTAAAAGCAAATACTCTTTGCTGTCCAGACGGAATATATGAAAAATCTTGTCTGAATCATATGAGTTCCACCTCAAGTCTGCCTCGGTGATTAAACTCACTTCTTTCAGATTAAAAATTTTCTTAATCTGCTTCTGTTCTTCAGCCAATTCAAATTTCGATTTTATACTGGCTGTGACAGTGGGCTGTAAATACGATGAGGTGACAAACCGAGGTGGCTCAGCCATTCCTTCCCTTACGCCTCCAAAAAATCTCATCTTAATATCCAGGTTGACATCAGCCTGAAGGGAAATAAAGGAAAAGCCCAATAGAAAAATTGCACCTAATATTAAAGCTTTGTTATTCATAGAAATCCTCCTTTAAATATTTTTCTCAGCCCAGACGAAAATCATTTCTGAGTCATGAGGTTGAAAAAGAAAAGCCCGGGCCGGCTTGTCTTCAATCCTTATATAATTAATCTGAAACCTCTCGACAAGACTTTCTTTTAAAGGACTCTTATCAAGGGTAAAAATGCGATAAAGCCAGATTCCGGCAGCTATGGCTACAAACAAGCCGACTGCTCTAAAAGCCCATCTTAATCGAGGTCGAAGAGGCCGCAATTTTTTTCTTTTCTCCTGGCTAAGCTTTGTCTTTATTTCCGGCCACAAACCTTCAAGACCTCCAACCTCTTCTTCCTGAATTAAGAAAGGTTTGACTTCCTCAACACCAGCTAACTTTTTCTGACATTCAGGACATTCCTGGATGTGGCGACGAATCAGAAAATCTCGCCAGCACTTTAATGGTAAAATAATAAATAAAAAATTAATTGCTTTGCATCTAAACATTTTCCTTCTCCAAAATTGCCTTGATTTTTTTTCGGGCTTTAAAAAGGTGAACCCTGGCCGTGCTCGAAGAGCACTTCATCACACTGGCCATCTCCTCGCTTGTATATCCTTCGTTAGCCCATAGGAAAAGCACAGTTCTCTCTTTATGGCTGAGCTCTTTTAAAACACCTTGAACTATAGGCTGCCGCTCAAAAGAGTTCGAATTCTTTTTGTTTACAAATTGGAAAGAATCTCTTTTTACCTTCTTAAAAAACTTGTAAAAGCGGCGCTTTTTCCTTAAATAATCAAGGCAGCGATTGTAAAGAATGGAATAGAGCCAGTTGTTAAGACTCTTTTTAAAATCAAACTTATCCAAATTGAGATAGACTTTCATAAATACATCCTGGCAGGCGTCTTCGGCATCTTCTTTATTTCCAAGAATATTCAAAGCCAGAGCCATGGTCTTCCCTCTGTATTTATCCACAATTTTTTTAAACTCATCCACATCTCCTTTAAGACAGTTCTCTATCAACTGTTTATCATCCATGAGATTTGTCTTACATATTATATTACGCCTGCGTTAAAAAATATGTTTATAGAAAGAGCTAAAAAAAATCAATTGTCTGATTCCCAAAGTTCCTCTCGTAAACTAATACAAACGAAACTTTTCTTTACAAACCATAGTTGTTAATATTAAGCTACCACAAATTTGTTCAGGAGGCTTAAGTATGGACTGGAATTTCATGAAAACAAAGAAAATCTTTTTCTCTATTGCTCTGATGTTAGGAGTAGTTGCATCTCTTCATTTCCCAAATTCAGCTCAAGATGCCGAACTTATGCTTCTGATTGAGAGAGTCTCGAAACAGATGGATTTGCATCCTGAGTATAACAGCTGGAAGGCTTTGGTTGTTTCTACCACAACCAAAATGGATAAATACTGGCGGCCTCAGAAAGTGACATTCGTCAAAAAAATAGTCAAGGTTGTAAACAAAAAGGAAACCGAGGAAATACTGGAGGCCCTGGAAACAGAAAAAGGAAAGACAAAAGATATTACTGAAAAATATACCAAGGAAGCCAGGAAGGAAAGAGAAAAAGATAAAAAGAAAGAGAGGGATAGAAAGCTTAAAGGAGAAAAGGAAAAGGACAAGAGAAGCCTTGAATTAACCGGGGAAGATATTTTTCCTTTTAGTGAAGAAAAAAGAATAAACTATAATTTTCTCATTTTAGAAGATTCCTATATCGAAAAGCGGCCGGTTTATGTCCTTGAATCCAGGGTAAAAATTAAAAATGAAAAGCTTTATGAAGGCAAATACTATATTTGCAAGGACAGTTTCGATGTTATAAAAGTAGACTTAAAGCCTTCTAAAAACCCCAAGTATGTCAAGGAATTTGAGATGGAAATGAGCTTTGAAGTGCTTCCTCAAGGTTATTTTGTCTTAAGGAAGTCAAGGGTGCGGATTAACGGTGGCATATTTATCAAGCGCATAAGGATGACTGTTGAGGAGGACTATTCGGATTATGAAATCCTTACTTTAGAAAAAGATGAAAATGAATCCAACAACTTCTCATTTTAAAACTCATTTTCTTCTCATCACTGATATTCAATATCTCATAAAATATAATTTTTTTTAAATTAGAATAAATAAATACGCAGTGATTAAGCTATAGAATTGCTGATTTTATTTCTTTTCTAAATATTTTAAATTTATCTTTCATTCCTTCATTTGTTGACCATCTTTCAACTTCTTTTAAGTCTACCTGGCAGGCTTCACATACTAAAACGGCTTGCTCCAAAGATTGCTTGTCATTCCAGTGATAATAAGCTGCTAAGCGGTCTTTAACACAGTCAGCAGGCGACAAAAGTTTTAGAGTCTTATCTCCTTCTGTTATATTTGAAATGAGTTTAACAGGTTCCTCGCCTACTGAAAGGGGAGGTGCAAGAAATTCCACAAAATATGGAGTGTCTTCGTGTTTGAAATATTTTCCCTTTTCTAGAAAGCCAACTTTTTTCATTACTGTTTTTAATTTTTTCCAAGCTACATAGGAAAGAAGAACAAAATCCAAATCATAGGAGAGATATTTATTATTTGTGTAGAGAGTTACACAAGCACCACCAGAAAGAACTGTGTCAATATTATTTTTTCTTAGATAGTCAGAAAGATAAATTGCTAAATCTTTTAATGAAAAATCTTTTATTTTCATTTTAAAAGGGCTTACCCGTCCGGCGTGGTCTTAATCTTGGTTTATAATATTTATCTTTTTCTTCCTCGGGGATAAATTTAAGTGCTTTTTCAAGTAATGCTGCTAATTCTTTTTTAAATGGATACCTCGGGTTTATTCCAAAAAGTCTTACCTTTCCTTTGAGTTTACTATAAAGAACACCGTTTTTCTCTAAATTGAACAATTGATTTTGTACCGTATTAATGTTAAATCGGAAAGCATTTGAAATTTCTCTGGCATATGCTTCACTATGAGTATATAAATACAGCAGGATTTTCTCTTTTTTCTCCGATTCAAATAAAGGTTCTAACATATCTAACCTTAAGTTCGAAAATGTAGTTTACATAACCAATATAATTGGTCATATGACCAATGTCATTGTTTATAAATTATCACTAAACATAAAAATTGTCAATAATAATCATATTTTTTTCCCGGTTTCTGAGGAGGCAATAGTCCTCTTTTCCACAATTAAATAAATAAGTATTGTGTTCACGGAATAGCACGGAATAGCACCAACCACATTAAAGCATTGAAGATTTGAAAAATTCTAATATTTAATTCATTTCCTCTTTCCAGGCCCAATCATCGTCTTTTTCCATAACAATACTGGTGATACTCCGGGTTCCTCTTCCTCCATCATCCCTTTCATTAGAGCCAAGACTGTAAACGATGAATCCAGTATCTCGCTTGCGATAAACAAACGATTCCCCGGTAAAAGGGTCAACCGGCTCTTTTTTTAATATATCAGGGACCAATTGCGATAATTTCTCAGGGAATTCTCCGTGTTGATTTTTATAGATTTTACAGGCTACGCCGATTTGAGCGGATAGCAATGTTGCCTCAAGAGTGGCTTCCTTAAACATGACTGTAACAACATTGGGGAAAATAAACCCGTTTATTTTAAAATACCAGGGAATATTGTTTTTTTTTCTTTCACACATATCCCGTGTTTCCTTTGTTTCATAATAGGGAAATTGCGCGGCTTTCTCCATTTCTTCCCATAACTCAAGTAACTGGGTTATCTCGGTTTTCATAACCGGTCTGAACAGCCAATAATACATTTTATCGGCAAAAAAATACGGAAAACTGGCGCCAATTATTGGCTTGTCTTTTCTTAAAAACCTGATAACAATATTGAATCTCGAAATTTTTTCAGTCTCAAAACTCCATATAAGCCCTTTACGCCATGGTTTTGTGTCCAATTCTTTTAGAATATTCAAAAGAGTAGCTGTTTTTATCTTTTTTCCGGCAGTTATTTTATTAAGGCAAACATTGAGTTGTTTCATGTTAGCCATGTTAACTAAATAATTTATCAAGAAAGGTTCATCGAGAAGGCTGCGTAAAAATCGCATTCCAGAACAACACTGTTCAATGGCTTCATCGAGTTGGCCGTCTTCTGCCTTAAGTACTGCATCTATCCCCCAAAGATGTACAATGCTTATTTTTTTTACAAGATTTAAAATATCAAATTCAACATCTGGCCCATCCCAATTTTTTACATATTTGAAACAGGGTTTAGCGACTGCCTCTCGGACAAGCTGCAAAACATTTTGATTCATTGCCCTGATTTCTTTTAACTGCTTTCTGGTATTTTCATCTATAGGCCTTCCAAAAAAGATATCTTCAATTGCTTTGCTCAGCACTTTTTTATCATCAAACTCTATTGAGAACATAGCCTCTGCCCCTCTCCATAATAATGCTGCATTATCCTGATCATCACATTCCGGCTCAAATTCCTGGAGTGTCATGCGCTTGCCTTCAGATTTCATTTTCTCCACAAGCCTTTACAATCTCTTTCCGGTTGTGTAATTGAATACTGCTCTGGTTACAAGACCCAGAGTAATTATGATCAGCAGAACAATCCCGACCTTAAGTAAGGATTATACAGAAACTCTGTTTAATCTACCCCCACTTTTCAAGTAAGTATGATTTCAAATCTTCAAAGACCTGTGCCTGATGGTCTATTATTTTCTCTGCTTCTGCAGTGCTCATTTCTGAAGTTTCATTGATGAATGAAGCAACACATGCATAGTAAAGTGGCCT
>DAOUSP010000051.1 GCA_030627155.1 Candidatus Aminicenantota bacterium | reverse complement strand
CGGAACGAATCGGGAAGATTCCTGCATGCGTTGATTACATGCTGAAAGAGCTAGAACAGAGGGGAGTTATCTACACTCAAAAGTTGGAGGAATTTTAGCCTAAATTATCCTATGGGTCGGAAGTATTATCTTATTGTCTGGGCAAAGTGAGATCGAACAGAGTTATTCTTGAGATTTCTTTTCCACTCTGCCGCCTAAATGTTTGCCCAGGAATTCCTCCATGGCTCTGTAGAAATCGAATCGGTTTTCTTCATTTCTGAAGCCGTGACCTTCGTTGTCTTTGACTATATAAGTAATTTCAATCCCACGTTTTTTCAGAGCTTCCACGATCTGGTCGGATTCCTGTTTGTTCACGCGTGGATCGTTTGCACCCTGAGCGACCAACAAGGGAACCTTAATATTATCAGCATGGAAAACAGGAGAAACTTTCTCGTAGAGTTCCTTATCCTTTTCTGGATGGCCCATCATTTCATAGAACATTTCCCTCAAAGGTTCCCAGTAAGGAGGGATTGAGTTCATTAATGTGAAAAGGTTTGAGACTCCAACATAATCCACACCACAGGAATATAAATCAGGAGTAAATGTTACTCCTGCCAGAGTAGCGTAACCTCCGAAAGAACCGCCATAAATTCCAACACGTTTTGGGTCTGCAATGCCCTCGTTAATGAGCCATTTGACACCATCTGTGATGTCATCCTGTATGGCAAGCCCCCACTGTTTGAACCCGGCTTCCCAGAATTTACGTCCATAACCTGTGGAGGTTCTGAAGTTCATCTGCAAAACCGCATAACCTCGATTAGCAAGGAATTGAACTTCGGGACTAAAGCCCCATGTGTTTCTTGCCCACGGACCCCCGTGAGGATTCACAACAACGGGTAGGTTTTTGGCTTTAAGCCCTACAGGCAGGGTTAAATATCCATGGATAGTCAGTCCATCCCTGGATTTGTAAGTAATGGGTTTCATTTCTGCCAATTCTTCTTCGTTTAACCAGGGGCTTACATCCGCCAGCTTGGTGAACTCATTCGTCTTGCGATTCAGGTAATAATAGGCACCCAGGGATCTATCACTGTAAGTCCTTACCATAACTTTTGTTTCATCTTTGCTCATATCAGTAACTACTACTTCATATCCAGGCAAACGCTCTTCAAGATCTTTCTGCAGTTGCTCTCTATTTTCATCAAAGAAATGATAATGTCTTTTGTCAATGATATAGGCGACTCCTGTAATTTTCTTTCGCTTATCCGATTTTAACAAACCGCTGACGTCGACTTCGGGATGTTCAAATATTAACTGTGTCGTTTCTTTATTTTTAATATCATATTCATAGATTGCTGTTTTATCCCTGCCTATGTTGGAAGCAACATAAAAATTTTTGTTATCAAATGTAAAGAATAACGGTTGTAAGGTTTCTTTGAAATTGGTTGTGATTAAGATTTGAAAATCATCCTTTTCACTGTCTCTGTACAATACGCTTGTGTTGACTCCATCCGTAGTTTGAGCCGCTCTTAAGTTGCCGTCATGATCGGTTTGCCATCCAACAATATTTCCCGGATTTTGAGCAATCATTTCCATTTCGCCTGTATTAACATTAATGCGGTAAGCATCAAACACGCGGGCATCTCTCTTGTTCATCCCAATCAATATGTGTTCGTCATCCTCTTTCAGCTCATCGATGAGTTGTACTCTAACCTTCTCAAATGGGGTGAGTTCTTTTTCATCAGAACCATTGATATTGACTGCATATAATCTGAAATTTTCGTCCCCTCCTCTGTCCTGCACATAAGCAATACGATTATTATTCGCCCAAAAATAGCCTGCAATATCTCTTTCTGTAGCACTTGTGATTCGAGTCACTTCTTCTTCTCCAATTTTCTGAACATGGATGTTTAATCGATTTTCCCATGGTTTCATGAAAGCCAAATGTTCGCCATCAGATGAGAGTGAAAAACCGGTTTTTTCAGGGTTCCGGAAAAAGTCCTCCATTGGGATAAGGCGAGACATCTTTTCTTTGGGAGCACACCCTAATATCAATATGGAGACCATTAGTAATAATAATACAAATCGTGTGCGCATATTTCCCTCCTTTTTACTTGATTGAAATTTTTTGGATTATCCAATAAAAGAACTTATAGCACAGGATAAATTTGATGTCAAAGATAGGGTTACTTTGTCAATGCCATGTGAAAACTTCCGGTTTTAAGCAAAGCAACAACTTGGCTAATTTCTAATATAGTGAAAAATGGCCTTGACTTTTTTCTAATATTATAGAAAATAGACTTATGAGCATCAACCATATAATAAGACAATGGGCACTTGACGAAAATTTCCTATATGGCAGGATGTCATTTATATGTGGCCCTCGTCAGATTGGGAAAACAACACTTGCACAAAACCATCTCGAACTAATCAAACAGAGTGAAAATTATCATAACTGGGACAGCCTTTCTCTCAGGCAGAAATTTGCCTCTAATTCCTTCTTTTTTATTGAGAATATGTCGCTGCCTTTATCACGTGAAAACAAGTTGCCTATAGGGGAACGTCAATGGGTAGTGTTTGATGAAATACACAAATATCCACGATGGAAAAACATCCTGAAGGGCTACTATGATGAATGGAAAAACAACATAAATTTTGTAATAACCGGAAGCGCACGCCTTGATTATCTGCGTCACTCAGGTGATAGCCTCGTAGGGAGATATTTTTTATTTAGAATGAATCCGTTACATCCCCATGATCTGACTGCTTTTATCCTCGATCAAGATTCTGCCTGGCATCCCAAAGTACCTCAAATTCCATTTGATTTACCTGATAAATCTTTCCAGGATGCAACGACTAAGCTTTATAATATCAGCGGGTTCCCTGAGCCCGTGAGAGTTGGCACGAGAGCTTTTTATGAGCGCTGGAAAAATAACCACATTTCGTTAATTACCAGCGAGGATATCCGGGATCTCTCAAGAATAATACATGTCCAAAAATTGCAAACCCTTGTGTTTTTACTACCTGAGCGAGTAGGATCTCCCCTCAGTTTAAACAAATTGAAAAGTATCCTTGGATGTGCTCATGCATCTATTAAAAATTGGTTGGAGGCCTTAAAAAAGGTATATTTGGTTTTTGATATCGCACCATATGCTGCCAGCTTGACAAGATCTGTTCGTAAGGAACATAAATACTACTTCTGGGATTGGGGCCTCCTTGAGGATTCGGGAAAGAGATTTGAAAATTTTATAGCAGTCCAATTACAACGAGCAGTTTCAGCCTGGAATGAATGGGGAAAAGGAGATTACCAACTGATGTACGTCCGGACTAAAGATGGACGAGAAGTAGATTTCATAATAACAGAAAAAGATAAACCCTATCTTCTCATTGAATGCAAAATGAATGAAAAAAACTTGGCCCCTAACTTAAAATATTTTAAAAATCGGATGAAAGTTCCAATAGCTTTCCAGGTGATTAATAAACCAGGCTATCTCAAGCAGGTAGACAGAGGGACTTTTATTGTTGGCCTTGATCGTTTTTTAAAGATTTTACCCTAATATCCATATCGCTTTTATAACTGAAATTTCACTATCATCATTCAAAAGATATTTTTTCTATCGTTTCCAACCAACCGATTGTCCTGGATGATACAGGTAGAAGAACAATTGTATACTCTTGTAAAAATTGTATACAGGTGGGTAAAAGCAGGTAATTGAAAAGGTGAGAGGAAGTAAATAAATTGGGGCCTGTCTCCAATTAACAATTAACAATCAAAAATGGAATAAAAGGATGAAATTTTTTGTCTAATATATTGTAAGGATATAGACAGATACTTTTCTTGTGATAAACTTATTGCAGCTAAAGTCAAAAGGAGACTGAAACTGAACGAAGAGGAGTTGATTATAGATGCGCGTAACGGGAATAAAAACGCATTTATGGAGTTAATAAAAAAACATGAAGCCCAAGTGGCGGCAACTGTGATAGGCATGTTGGGAAATTGTCCTGAGGCAGAAGACATCGGACAGGAAACTTTTATCCGTTTTTACAAATCATTAGATAAATTTAGAGGAGAAGCCAGCACCGGTACTTATATTACCCGCATCGCAATCAATCTTTCTTTGAATGAACTAAAGAGGAGGAAACGCCAGAGGCGATTGTTTTTTTCGAAATCTGATAATAAATTCGAAAATGTGCCCGATAAAAACAATCAAGAAGATGAAAGTGAGAAAAATAAAATTATTCGACATGCTATTCAAAAACTTGATCCTAAATTTCGGTCAGTTATTACGTTGCGCTTGATTAATGGATATTCAACCAAAGAAACAGCGCAAATATTGAAACTTCCAGCTGGAACCGTACTCTCCCGTCTGGCGAGGGGCCAAATGAAATTAAAGCAAATTTTATCTCCATTTTATAGGAAATAGGGAAAGAAGGTGAAAAAAATGGGAAAAAATATAAATAACAAGATATTAAAACTTCTATACCGTTCATTTGATAGTGATTTAAATGAAAAAGAGAAAAGGCGGTTAGAAGAGGCATTGGAAACTTCTAAAGAACTCCGGCGGGAGAAAGAACAAATTTTAGCTCAGCGCCAGACCATTTCTGAAAACGCAGTTGCTTCCTTTAAGCCGTTTTTTGCAGAAAGAATCATAAGACGGATTGATGCGGTCAAGGAGGAAAACGGCCTGGAAGCCTTTTATGAAGCACTCAAGGCTATATTCCGGCGTTTTGCAATTGCCGGTGTAGTTATAATGATCGTATTGATATTCTACAATTTCAAAACAGGAGAAAGCATGTCCATGGACGAAGTTTTTTTTGCTTCTGATGTGACATTTGAGGAGATTCTTGATTTGCCTCTATTTTAAAATTGGAGATTTAAGGATGAATATAAAACTAAAAACAGCTCTTATTATCATTGTTACATTTATATTGGGAATTGTTATAGGGGCGATGTTCAATAGGACACTTTCGCAAAACCGGATAAAAAATATTTTATCACGTAGAAATCCGGTTCACTTTGTTTCTTCTTATGAAAGAATTATAGGACCGGATGCCAGCCAACGCAAATTGGTTAGAGAAGTTTTAAACAAGCATGCAAAGCGCATTTCAGGAATTCGCACAAATTACAATGAAGAGTTGCAGTCATCAATTGAATCTTTGTTCAAAGATCTGGATCCGCTTTTAACCCCACAGCAAAAAATGCGTCTTAAGAAAAGATTACCAGCACGGCCGGCTTTCATGAATCGACATATGATGAATCTGATGAGAATGGACATAAATAAAGAGTTTATAAACTTGAAGGAAGAGCTTGGTTTATCTGAGGAGCAATCTGTTCAAGTAAGACAGGTTCTTGAAGAATGGAGAAATAAATACAGGATGTTAAGGGAGAAAAGAGGCGCATTTATGTCAATAGATCAATTGATGCAAATGGAAAAAGAAAAGAATGAAGCCATTGAAAAAATATTGACTCCTGAACAAAAGAAAATATATGAGCAGGTTAAAGAGGATAGGCAAACAAGACTGGGAGAGGAGTTCCGCAACCGCCGCAGGATGATAAATAGAAATCAACCCTTGGCCTTGGATAAAGCCAAGGGTTGATTTCTGATTGATTTGGATTTTTAACTATTTCTTTATATGCTCTTTGAATCGTTCTTTGAGTTGAGGAAACTTCTGGAACCTGCCTTCTCTGTGCATGGGGTGCCTTTGGTGCATTCGGTCTTTCCACATGTCTTTCCGCATAGCTTTAAGTGCTTCTTGCTGTTCAGGTGTCAAGGTGTTTAGTATTTCGTTTCTCCACTTTAATCTTTCAATGAACATGTTATTTCTGTAACTGGATGCTTTGGAAAGTGCTCCTTTTATTTTTTCATAATCAATGTTTTTTCTGTCCTGCATGAGCTTCCTCAATTCCAGACGCTGCAAGCTGCTTTCGTTTTTCATCTTTATCATCTTTTCTTCAAATGAAAACACCATGTTTTTGATCTTCTCGAGCTGGTTGTCGGTTATTTTAAGCTCTTTCTGATTAACTTGAAGAATGCGGAGAATTCTTGTGTGCGACATGTCAAACGTGTCTCTATCTCTCATCCTTATCCTGGGCTCTGCAAATATGCTTGCAGTAAACAAAATGATTACAGAGAAAATGATGGAAAATTTCAATGTTTTTTTCATTTATACCTCCTAATATTGTTTTTCAACATTTTCTGTTTCCAATTAATTAGACAACACTTTTCACTAATTTATTCCAAATAAAATGAAAAATTGAAAATTGAAAATGGGAGAGAGTCCCCAATCCGGGTAGTGGGGACAATCCCCAATCTTAACAATCTTAATCTTGCGCCAATTCAAAATTCATGCGAAAATAAAGCGAAAATAAAAATTTATGGAGGAAAATTGATGATAAAAAAATACTTTTTCCCAGCATTCACATTGGCTGTAGTAGTATTAATGTTTTTCGGGTGTTCTAAGAAAAACAAGGAATTGGAATTGGCATTAGACAGTATTTCAGCAGAAGAGTTTGCAAAGAACGTAGCGGTTTTATCTTCAGATGAATTCGAGGGACGGGGACCTTCATCAAGTGGCGAGGAAAAAACAGTCAATTTCTTAAAGGGAGAATTTCAAGAGATTGGCCTAAAACCTGGAAACGGAGAAAGCTATTTTCAGGAAGTCCCTGTAGTTGAGATTACGGCAGACCCATCAGCAAAGCTTAGAGTTAAAAAAGGAAAGAATCAACTCTGTTTTCCTATGGAAATGAGTTTATGGCATGGACATCGCGGTTCGTGGAGGAATCTTCACTTGCGGATTCAGAAATGGTTTTTGTTGGGTATGGGATAAAGGCACCGGAATACAACTGGAATGACTATGAGGGTATTGATGTGCGGGGAAAAACTGTTGTAATGCTGGTCAACGATCCTGGTTTTGCCACAGAAGAGCCTGAGCTTTTCAACGGTAGAGCAATGACATATTACGGCCGCTGGACATATAAATTTGAAGAGGCTGCACGGCAGGGAGCAGAAGGAGCGTTAATCATTCATGAGACAGAACCTGCAGCTTATCCATGGGAAGTCGTAAAGAACAGCTGGTCTGGCCCAAACTTCAGTTTAGACAGTGAGGATAATAACATGTCCTGCTGTGCTGTTGAGGGCTGGCTTCCGATTGAAGTTTCCCGTAAAATTTTTGAAATCGCTGGGAAAGACTTGGATGAGTTAAAATCTTCTGCAACAAAGCATGGATTTAAAGCTGTTCCTCTTGGTTTGAAGGCTTCGATTACTTTAAAAAATAAAATTGAAAAGAAAAAATCAAGAAATGTAATTGCGCTTTTGCCTGGTTCTAATCGTTCAGACGAATATATCTTTTATATGGCGCATTGGGACCATTTTGGAATTGACCCAACGCTTGAAGGCGATCAGATTTTCAATGGAGCAATGGACAATGCCACTGGTACAGCTGCTCTCATTGAATTGGCAAGGTCATTTATGAAGATTAAGTCGCCGCCGCTCTCACGTTCGATTGTGTTCCTTGCTGTTACTGGTGAAGAACAGGGATTGCTTGGCTCGCAGTATTATGCAACTCATCGGATATTTCCTCTGTCAAAAACTGTTGCGGCAATCAACATGGATGCAATGAATATTTTTGGCAGAATGAAAGATATCACAATTATTGGCTACGGTAATTCTGAATTAGATGATTATGTAGAGGCAGTAGCTGTGGAGCAGGGAAGGGTAGTTAGGCCTGATCCAACACCAGAGAGAGGTTCTTTTTTCCGTTCGGATCATTTCAGCTTTGCCAAACAGGGAGTCCCTGCGCTTTATACAGGTTCTGGGATTGACCATGTTGAATATGGGGAAGAAT